>NZ_FMDO01000031.1 GCF_900095305.1 Proteiniborus sp. DW1
TTTTAAAGGGATTTTTCGAATTTTCATTCAGAAAATTGCTATTAGGTCAAAGGTAAAGAGAACAGAAAATTTGCGAGTTAATAGATTTGAGATTCAGAACTTATAAGCCTGTTAAAGCTTGATGTTTTACAGGTTTAAGGTTAGAAAATTTTTTTAAAAATTCTATTGACTTTTTAAATGCATTTTGATTATAATATACTAGTTGCATGTAATGGTTTAGTAATTATAAACAAAAAGTTTAATAAAGAGCTAATTTAACAAGGAGGATTTTCCGTGAAAATAGGTGAAAAAATTAGGAGACTTAGAGTTAAGAGCTCTTTAACCCAAGAAGAGCTAGCCAATAGGTGCGAGCTTACAAAGGGTTTCATCTCTCAGCTTGAAAGAGATCTTACATCTCCATCTATTGCAACACTGGTGGATATACTAGAAGGTTTAGGAACAAATCTGAGAGATTTTTTTAATGAAATCGAAGATGAAAAAATAGTCTTTTCTAAAGATGATGTGTTTGTTACTGAAAATGAGGAGTTTAAATATACTTTAAACTGGTTAATTCCAAATGCTCAAAAAAACCAAATGGAGCCTATTCTTTTAGAATTAGAGCCAGGAGGCAGCTCTAAAGAGGATTATCCCCATGAAGGTGAAGAATTTGGATATGTTTTATCAGGTACTATTTATATACACATAGGAAAGGAAAGATATAAAGCAAAAAAAGGTGAAAGTTTTTATTTTAAAGCCCATTCAAATCATTATATAGAGAATATTGGTAAAGCTAAAGCTAAAGTACTATGGGTGAGTACACCGCCAAATTTTTAAAGAGCTAGGGGGGAAGATAATTGGAGAATAATATGATAATTGAATTAAAAAATATTTCTAAACAGTATGATGGAGCAGATGTACTTAAAGATATTAATCTCTATATTAGAAGAAATGAGTTTTTAACCTTACTTGGACCAAGTGGTTGTGGTAAAACTACTACACTTAGGATTATTGGAGGTTTCGAACAGCCTTCAACTGGTGATATAATTTTTGAGGGAAATAAGATAAATGATGTTCCCCCATTTAAAAGACAAATAAATACAGTGTTTCAAAAATATGCATTGTTTCCTCATATGAATGTGTTTGAAAATATAGCCTTTGGTCTTAAAATCAAAAAGATTCCTAAAAATGAGATAATTGAGAGGGTACAGAGAATCCTTAGACTAGTAAATTTAAGTGGATATGAAAAAAGAGATGTCAACTCATTAAGTGGTGGACAGCAGCAAAGGATTGCAATTGCTAGAGCGTTGGTGAACGAGCCTAAGGTGCTACTTTTAGATGAACCCTTAGGAGCATTAGACTTGAAACTTAGGAAAGACATGCAAATAGAACTAAAAAACATGCAAAAAAGAGTTGGTATCACTTTTATATATGTGACGCACGATCAAGAAGAAGCACTAACTATGTCCGATACTATAATCGTAATGGACAAAGGTAGAATTCAACAAATTGGTACTCCTGAAGATATATATAATGAACCCAAAAATGCATTTGTTGCTGACTTCATAGGAGAAAGCAATATTATTGAAGGTACTATGATAAGAGATTTATTAGTTGAGTTTGCAGGTACAAAATTCGTTTGTGTTGATAAAGGATTTGGTGAAAATACTCCTGTTGATATTGTCATAAGACCAGAAGATATTAAAGTTGTACCAGAAGAAGAAGGAATGATTTCTGGAATGGTAACCTCTGTTACTTTTAAAGGAGTGCATTATGAAATGCTAGTACAGGAAAAGGACAGAGTGTGGATGATACACAGTACAGTAATGGAGCCTGTAGGTTCACATATCGGTATGGTATTTGAACCTGAAAGCATTCACATTATGAAAAAGGTGGGATAAGAATGAAAAAAAACATATCAACTTTCCCATTTTTAGTTTGGGTGACTTTGTTTACTATAGTACCTCTTTTACTGGTATTGCTTTTTAGCTTTACTGAAGGAGATGTTCAAAATATTAGAGAGTTGAAATTTACCTTGGATAACTTTAAAAGGTTTATGCAGCCAAATTATATAAATATAATTAGTCGTTCAGCAGGCCTTGCTCTAATATCAACAGTGATTTGCTTAGTTCTAGGATATCCTATGGCCATGATATTAGCAGGAATGGAAGAAAAGAAAAGAAACTTTTGGGTACTCTTATTCATTGTACCTATGTGGATGAACTTTCTATTAAGAACATATGCTTGGATGACACTTCTAGGAAAGCAAGGACTTATAAATACTTTTTTAGAATTTTTAGGATTACCAACATTAAATTTACTATATAACAATGGAGCAGTCATCCTAGGTATGGTTTACAACTTTATACCGTTTATGGTTCTACCAATATATACAGTCTTAAGTAAGATAGATAAAAGTATTATAGAAGCAGCAGAGGACCTAGGCTCTAACAGGCTAACTGTTTTTAGAAAGGTTATTTTCCCCCTAAGTATACCAGGAGTAGCTTCCGGTATAACTATGGTGTTCATGCCAGCAGTTAGTACGTTTGTTATTTCCAGATTATTAGGTGGAAATAGGTATATGCTTATAGGTAACTTAATAGAACAGCAATTCTTAACAGTATATGATTGGCATTTTGGCTCAGCTATTTCTATTATTATGATGATAATAATACTTATAGCCATGGGATTTATGGAGAGGTTTGATAAAGATAAAGAGGGGGGCAGGTTATGGTAGAAAAATGGTTAAAGAGATCTTATTCCTTTTTAATGTATTTATTTCTTTATGCTCCCATAATAGTTTTGATAATTTATTCATTTAACAATTCAAAGTCAAGAGGAAATTGGGATGGATTCACTTTTAAGTGGTATGTTGAATTGTTTCAAGATAAGCAAATAATGAAAGCATTATATTATACAGTAATAGTAGCATTTTTTTCTTCAATTATTGCAACAATAATAGGGACCTTAGCAGCTATAGGAATACACAATTCAGGACATGTACAGAAAAAAATACTATTAAACTTAAACTATATTCCTGTTCTAAATCCTGACATAGTAACAGGAGTGGCTCTGATGACGCTTTTCATATTTGTTGGCAAACAAATGGGATTAGTTACTATGTTATTAGCACATATTACGTTTAATATACCCTATGTAATATTATCTGTTTTGCCAAAGTTAAAGCAATTAAACAAACACTTAGCGGAGGCGGCGATGGATTTAGGAGCAACGCCCTTATATGCTTTTAGGAAGGTAGTGCTACCTGAAATTATGCCAGGAATTGTATCTGGTGCCTTAATAGCTTTTACTATGTCTATAGATGATTTTGTAATTAGTTTTTTCACCACAGGCTCAGGTGTGCAAAATTTATCTATTAAAATATTTACTATGGCGAGAAGAGGAATTAATCCTAAATTAAATGCATTATCTACTCTCATGTTTTTAAGTGTTTTAATTCTTCTGCTGTTAATAAATAGAAGAAGCTCATTAGAGATTAAAGGAAAGGATGATGTAGCTTGAGAAAGAGTATAAGAGTATTATCTTTAATTATAGTATTGACAATGGTTTTAATTAGTTCTGGTTGCAGTAGTGATGATAGAGTTGTGCTTAATGTATATAATTGGGGAGACTATATAGACGAGTCAGTTATAGAAGAATTTGAAAAAGAGTTTAATATCAAAGTAAACTATGAGGATTTTGCTACTAATGAAGAAATGTATGTAAAAATCAAGTCAGGTGGAACAAACTATGATGTTGTTTTTCCTTCAGACTATATGATTGAAAAAATGATTAGAGAAGACTTACTGCTTAAGCTTGACATGAATAATATACCTAACTTTGAAAATATAGACGATAGATTTAAGGATCTAGACTTTGATCCTAACAATGAATATTCAGTACCATATATGTGGGGAACTGTAGGAATACTATATAACTCAAAAATGGTAGATGAACCCGTAGATAGCTGGGATATATTATGGGATAGCAAATACAAGGGGCAAATACTTATGCTTGATAGTCAAAGAGATTCTATAGGTGTAGCCTTGAAGAAATTAGGATATTCATTAAATACTAGGAATGTAGATGAGTTAGAGAAGGCAAAGGAAGAATTGATAAAGCAAAAGCCCCTATTATTAGCCTATGTAGGGGATGAAATAAAAGATATGATGATAGGAGAAGAAGCTGCACTAGCTGTTGTATGGTCTGGGGATGCAGTATATATGATGGAAGAAAATGAAGATTTAAGATATGTAGTACCTAAGGAAGGCAGCAACAAATGGTTTGATAATATGGTGATACCAAAGACAAGCCAAAATAAAAAGGAAGCAGAAATGTTTATTAACTTCATGAGTAGACCAGAAATTGCGCAAAAAAACACTGAGTATATAGGATATTCAACTACAAATAAAGAGACAATGAAATTACTCGATCCAGATGTGCTAAATAATGAAGTAGCCTATCCTAGTGATGATATAATAAATAATTGTGAGGTTTTCCTAGATCCAGGAGAATTTTTAAGAGAATATGATAGAGTATGGACTGATATAAAAAGCTAAACCACGGAATTCCGTGGTTTTTCTGTACTGTAGAACTGTACAACGATACACATGATTAAAACTTTAACAAAGGGGTACTAATAAAAAGAGCACATGTACATAAATTTAAGTAAAATAGGAGGGGTTTTGTGATTTTAAATTATGTGATTATTGGAAACGGTATTGCAGGGTTATCCGCCGCGAAAGAAATTAGAAATAATGATAAAGAAGGAAATATAACTATTATTACATCAGAAGAGTATTTAACATATTACAGGGTAAAGCTTTCTCATTATATCAGCAAAACATTTGATGATGATGAGCTTCTAGTAAATAAAAAAAGCTGGTATGAAGAAAACAATATAGAGGTATTACTAAGTAAGATAGTGGAAAAAATAGATGTTGATAAAAAGGAAGTTAGACTAGATGATGGCAAAGTTGTAGCATATGATAAGCTTTTGCTTGCTAATGGAAGTAAACCATTTGTACCACCAATAGCAGGTAAGTTTAAAGAAGGTGTATTTGCATTAAGGTCATTAAGGGACTTAAAAGTTATTAAGAATTACTTTAGCTCATGTGAAGACATAACTGTAATAGGAGGAGGACTTCTAGGATTAGAGGCAGCTTGGGCAATAAAAGAGCTAGGAAAGAAAGTAAATGTAGTGGAGTTTTTCCCGTATTTACTTCCTAGACAATTAGACAAAGAATTATCAGAATTAGTTTCTCAAAAGCTAAGAGATAATGGACTTAACTTATATTTTGATACTGCTGCTGAAGAAATATTAGGGGAATCAAAGGCAAATGGTTTAAGATTCAAGGATAATAGTGAAATCAAGACAGATGCTATTCTATTCTCAGCTGGCATTAGACCAAATGTTGACTTAGTAAGAGATACAGCTATAGAGTTTGATAGGGGAGTCAAAGTAGATACCTATTTAAAGACAAATATAGAGGATGTATATGCAGCAGGAGATATTGCAGAAATAAATGGAGTAGTATTAGGACTTTGGACAGCAGCAAATGAACAAGGAAAAATTGCAGGCGCTAATATCACAGGAGCAAATAAGGAATATAAGTTGCCAGAGCCGTTTACTACAATGACTATTGGAGACATATCTCTATTTTCAGCAGGAAATATAAAGGACTTTAATGAAGTATTAAAGTTTGATGAAGGAGATAATCATTTCAGACTCTTTATAACTGACAACAAAATAACTGGTGCTATTCTTCTTGGGAACTTGTCAAAAATGTCAAGTGTAAGGAAAGCAGTTACTAGCAATAGAGATATTTCAGAATATCTGAAAGATGGTCTTAGTTGTGTAGAAATCATAAATAGACTTTAGAAGCAAGGGGATTTCTGCACAATATATAATATTATAACACAAAAAGTTAAAGAGATTCTTCTAGCTTGTGCTAATATGCTTTGCATTTTGTCATACTGAGCCTAAGGGAAGAATCTCTTTTAGTTTAAATTATATACAACAAATTTAGTCAAATTGCTTTTCTTCACAGTTCTGCCTCTTAATTTTAGGAAATAAGTGCTTGTATTTTAGTATAATTCCAGTAGAAAAGGCAGTTATAGGAATAGCTACAATTAAGCCAATGCTACCTACCAAGGCTCTTACAATTTCAGTTGCTATCATATCTAAGTTTAATATCTTTATTAAAGGCGTTTCATAGGCCATGAAAAGAAGTAGTAGTGGGATAGAGCTGCCTGTATATGCTAGTATTAGTGTATTAGACATAGTGCCCATAACATCTTTTCCAATATTAAGTCCAGAAGAAATTAACGTCTTTGGTGGTATTTCAGGATTTATTGCCTTCATTTCATACATAGCTGAAGCTATTGACATACCTATATCCATTACTGCGCCAAGAGTTCCAATAATAATGCCTGCAAACAAAAGCCCCCTATAATCGAAGTTAATCTGTTGAGGAATAAACATTAGCATATTAGCTTCCTCACTGCTAAGACCAGTTAACTTTACTAAAGAACCAACAATATAAGCTAGGACACCTGCAGTTACCACTCCACCTACAGTACCTATGATAGCAGAGAAGGACTTTATATTAATTCCAGCAATAATAATAAATGTGACTGAGGTAATAATTGTAGCTGAAACAATAGCTATCCAAATTGGATTATGGCCTTTAAGGATCAATGGTAGCATGAATTTCATCATAACTATACCAGTTAAAGTAAGTGAAATAACGGACTTTATACCTTGCTTTTTTCCTATTAATATCAATAGGCTTGCAAAAATTAATAGCAACATACCAGAATATTTATCTCTTGCAAATTCAGATATGGCGATTTGTGGGATTCCATTTTCGTCTTCTTCTATATCTAATATTACATTATCACCTTTTTTAACTATAATATCAAAAACTGGATTGCCACTGACGTAATTATCGATTATGAACTCTTGATTTTTATATTTTCCATTAGTGACTTTGATTTTTACAACTTGATGATCAATGTTTAGCTCACCAGTGTTATTTTCATTAATGTTTTGTAAATCAGATAATACCTCTAATACTTTACCTCTAGCATAGAAATAATCTAGTTCAAAATCATCTATTTCATCTCCTGCAAAATTAAAAGAAGAACTGAGTATAAGCAATGCTATTATTAAACATAAGATTTTTTTCAAAAAAATTCCTCCTTATAACAGGTCTTTATTTATTATATCATATTAAGAGTGAAATTAAGCTTTCATTTTCTTATAAATTTTTGTTCATAAATATATCTTGCATCTGATATTAGTATCTGGTACTATTAACATATATTATTAACATATACTATAATAGAGGTGACGGAATATATGAGAAGAATTCAGATAGTAACAGACAGTACAGCTTATTTTATAAAGGAAGAGGCTATTAGTAAAAAAATAAACATTGTTCCTCTATCAGTTAATTTTAGTGGAAGCATAAATAAAGAAGGTTTTTCAGGTGAATTTAAAGATTTTTTTGATAAACTAAAGAATTCAAATGGATTTCCCACAACTTCACAACCATCAGTTGGTGACTTTGTTGAAGCATACAAGAGAGCATTTAAGGCAGGAGATGAGATAATTGCAATAGTAATTTCAGCTGAGCTTAGTGGAACATATAACAGTGCCAGACTAGCTGCTGACATGGTAGCAAAAGATAAGATTACTATAATAGACTCGAAAACATCTGCAGGAAACCTAAAATTACTTGTAGAGACTGCTGTGCAATTATCAGAACAAGGATTATCCAGAAATGAAATTGAAAACCAAATAATTAAGCAAAGAGAAAGAATGAGTATCAATTTGACGGTAGATACATTAGAGTATTTAAAGCGTGGTGGTAGGCTGTCTAATACAACTGCCTTTATAGGAACATTACTTAATATTAAACCTGTAATAGGACTAGTAGATGGTAAATTAGTTCCTGTAGGAAAGGAGAGAGGAAAAAAGAAAGCAATGGAAGCAATTATTTCAAAGGTACCAGAAATTGTGAAGAGGATTTCCATAGCACATGTACAAAATATAAGTGAGGCTGAGCAATACAAGAGTGAATTAGAAAAGAGATTTCCAAACGCTATAATTACAATAGATGAGCTTGGGCCTGTAATAGGTTCTCATTTAGGACCTAAAGCTATAGGATTATGTTCAAGCTGGTAGACAAAAAATCACTATATAATATAGGATTATATAGTGATTTTCTTATGCTTGTGTGGTATTCTCATACTTAGAGGAGGAATGCTCATGATAGTATCGCTAGCTGAATGCAGAAGCTATGATTATGAAAAAGTAAAGGAATCTATTATTAAAAGTATTAATAATCTTGGTGGAGTAGAGAAATATATAAATAAAGGAGATACAGTACTCTTAAAGCTAAATTTGCTAATGAAAAAGAAACCAGAAGAGGCAACCACAACCCATCCCGTGTTTGTAAGGGCATTAGCAGAGGTATTAATAGAATACGGAGCAAAGGTAGTTATTGGAGATAGTCCTGGTGGACCTTTTAATGAAAAAATACTAAGGGGAATATATAAATATTGTGGAATCGAAGAAATTGCTAATGAAGTAGGAGCTGATTTAAACTACAATACAAGTTCTCTTGAAGTAAAAAATGAAAAGGGAAAAATATTAAAATCTATGGAAGTGGCTGAAATGGTCACAAACGTTGATAAGGTTATTTCAGTTTCTAAGCTTAAAACTCATGGAATGATGTTGTTTACTGGGGCAGTTAAAAATATGTTCGGTATTATTCCAGGTCTACATAAGGCAGAATACCATTTCAAGATGCCGCAGGTAGAGGATTTTTCACAGGCATTATTAGATATTTGCTTATATGCAAGTCCAGTACTTTCTTTCATGGATGGGATAGTAGGTATGGAAGGAGCAGGACCTTCTGCTGGGGTGCCGAGGGAAATAGGAGTAGTATTAGCATCCCCTTCACCATATCATTTAGATGTTGTAGCTACTACAATAGTTAATATAGATCCATTAAAGGTTCCTACTATTCTAAGGGCAGTAGAAAGAGATATAGTTAAAGGAAATCTAGATGATATAGAACTTGTAGGTGATAGTATAGAAAAATTCAAAATTAAAGACTTTAAGGCTCCTCCTATAAGAAGTGTTCATTTTATTAAAGATAATAAGCCTTCTTTTATTAGAGATTTATCCAACAAATTGTTACAACCCAAACCAGTATTTGACCATAAATCCTGTATAGGCTGTAGAGATTGTGCTAACAACTGTCCTGCAAAGGTTATTGAAATGGTGAATAAGAAGCCAGTAGTAAATCTAGAAGGCTGTATAAGATGCTTTTGTTGCCAAGAACTTTGCCCTGAGAAGGCAATTGATATACATAGACCTATATTGATGAAGATATTGTCAAAGCTATAAACTAATGAATTTTATAGGAGAGATTTATAATGCTAAACAAACTTGAAGTTAATGTACCACAAAAAACTTATCCTATACTGATAAGAAAAGGTATCATGGAGGACATAGGATATGAAATTAAAAAATATTATTATAATAAAAAAATCACAATAGTTACAGATTATAACGTGGAAAACCTATATGGTGAAGGCTTTGTGCAAAATCTCAGCTCCTATGGATACGAAGTCCATACTATTTCCATAAGGCCCGGGGAGAATAGTAAGTCTATTGAAACACTGACCCAACTATATAACCAGTTATTGGATAATGGAATGACTCGTAGAGATTTAATAATAGCCTTTGGAGGAGGAGTAATAGGTGATTTAGCAGGATTTGCAGCATCTACTTTTCTTAGAGGCATTAACTACATACAGATACCTACATCTTTACTAGCTCAGATAGATAGCAGTATTGGAGGAAAGGTTGCAGTCAATCTTCCAAGAGGTAAAAATTTAGTAGGAAGCTTTTATCATCCAGAAGCTGTAATTATAGACTCAAATATGCTAAAAACCTTGCCTCAAAGATATTTATACGATGGAATGGGGGAAGTCATAAAATATGCCTGTATAAAAGATAAGGAGCTCTTTAAAAAACTTAGTATCATTAATAATGAAGCAGAGTTGTTTTCAAATATAGATGAAATAATTTATAGATGCTGTAATATAAAAAGAGAAGTAGTGGAAAAGGATGAAAAAGAAGCAGGAAAAAGAATGCTTTTAAACTTTGGGCATACTATCGGCCATGCTATTGAGAAAGTCTTTAATTATGAGAAATATACTCATGGAGAAGCAGTATCTATGGGAATGTATGTGATTACTCAAAAAAGCGAATCTCTAGGTATAACTAAAGCAGGGACTGCTAAATTAATAAAAGAACTTCTAATCAAGTTTAATTTACCATATCAGATACCTAAAATAAGAACAGAAAAGCTACTAGAAGCAATAGAGCTAGATAAAAAAAGTGAAAGTGACTTTATAAATCTAGTTCTACTTAATGAGATTGGAGATAGTTTCATAAAAAAGATAGATAAAAAAGATATGGTTCAGTATCTACTAACGTAAGTTAATTTACCATATCATATTAATACTAGGCAAAATGAATATACATACTTAGGAGGAAGTAATAATGGATAGTATTAAAATAAGCCCTTCACCCCTAAAGGGTAATATCAATATTCCACCTTCAAAGAGCCTAAGTCACAGAGCAATTATATGTGCAGCCTTAAGTAATGGAATTAGCAGAGTGGAAAACATTGTTTTTTCTGAAGATATATTAGCTACTTTAGAAGGAATGAAGGCCTTTGGCATGGAAATATTAGATATAGACACTGATTTAAAAACTAACAGAAGCGATATAACTATAAAAGGTAAGGGATATTTAGAAAAACTAAAAGAAGTAATAGACTGTAGAGAATCAGGCTCCACATTGAGATTTTTGATTCCTATTGCATGCCTATTGGGAGAAAAGTTTACTTTCACAGGCAGAGGAAAGCTAGTAGAACGACCGTTAACTTCCTATTATAACATGTTTAAAGCTCAAGGAGTAAAATATTCAAATGTAAATGGTAAGCTTCCGCTAACTGTTGAAGGAAGCCTTAAACCAGGAGTGTATGAATTAGCAGGTAATGTAAGCTCTCAATTTATTACAGGTCTAATGTTCGCATTACCTTTATTGAGTGGAGATTCTATAATAGAAATAACAACTGAATTAGAATCTAAGGGGTATGTTGACCTAACTTTAGATGTATTACATAGATTTTCTATTAATATAGAAAATAATAAAGATAAGAGATTTTATATTTCAGGAAATCAGAAGTATATTCCAGCAGATTATAAAGTAGAGGGAGACTATTCACAGGCAGCATTTTGGATGGTAGCAGCAGTTTTGAATGGCGAAATTACTTTAGAGAATTTAAGTAAAAGTTCCCTCCAAGGTGATAAGGAAATATTAAATATAATATCTAAAATGGGTGCTAATATCTTGAATGAAGGAGAACATATAAAAGTAACTACATCACAGACTAATGGAATAGTCATAGATGTTTCTCAATATCCTGATTTAGTGCCAGTTCTAGCTGTTCTTGGTGCAGTTAGTAAAGGTAAGACGAAAATCGTGAATGCTCTAAGAGTTAGACTAAAAGAGTCGGATAGACTAAAGGCAATTGCATGTGAATTAAAAAAAATAGGGGCTAATATTACAGAAACACCTGATGGACTAGATATAATTGGAGTAAGCTCATTAAGTGGAGGTATAGTAGATAGCTGGAATGACCACAGGATAGCCATGGCTTTAGCAGTTGCTTCAACTAAATGCAAGGAGTCTTTAATAATTAATAATAGCAGAGTGGTAAGCAAATCATATCCAGAATTTTGGGATGATTTTGTTGAGTTAGGTGGTGTTGTAGATGAGTGGAATATGGGGTAAAAATATTCAACTTTCCATTTTTGGTGAATCTCATGGTGAAGGAATAGGAATAGTTATTAATGGGTTACCTGTTGGATTAGAAATAGATTTTGAACTAGTCCATAAAGAAATGGAGAGAAGGGCACCTGGCAGAAATAAAATATCAACTCAAAGAAAAGAACCTGATACTTTTCAAATAATCAGTGGTTATTTTAATAATAGAACTACTGGAGTACCTTTATGTGCAATCATACTTAATAAAGATAAAAGAAGTAAAGACTATGACAAGATAAAGAACATCTTTCGTCCAGGACATGCAGATTATACAGGATATATTAAGTATAAAGGCTTTAATGACTATAGAGGGGGAGGGCACTTTTCAGGCAGACTAACAGCTCCCGTAGTTTTTGCGGGTGCTATTGCAAAGCAGATTTTATTAAGAAATAACATAGTTATTGGAAGTCATATTTTTAGCATAGGTCATATACAAGATGAGCACTATGATTTAGCAAATATTGATACTAATACCTTGAACAGAGTAAGTGAAAAGGATTTTCCTACTATAAATACTGAAAAGGGAAAGGAAATGATAGAGCTTATTGAAAAAATTAGATTAGGTGGAGATTCAGTAGGTGGGATTATAGAGGCAGCTATAGTAAATCTTCAAGCAGGACTCGGAGAACCATTCTTTGATTCAGTAGAAAGTAAGTTATCTCATTTACTTTTTTCTATTCCAGGAGTTAAGGGGATTGAATTTGGTAAAGGATTTGATATTACAAAGCTAAAGGGCTCACAGGCTAATGATGAATACTATGTTAAAGATGGAGAAATAAAGACTTATTCAAATAACAATGGTGGCATTCTAGGAGGAATAACTAATGGAATGCCTGTAATATTTAGAGTTGCTATAAAACCTACTCCATCCATAAGCCTAAATCAGAGGACAGTAGATATTGAACATATGGAAAGTACTTATATGGAAATTGAAGGCAGACACGATCCATGTATAGTGCCCAGGGCGGTACCTGTAGTGGAGGCTGTATCTGCATTAGCCATATTAGATATGCTAATGGAATAGTGGTCTAATTATAAGAAAGTTCATTTCTGTAATTTGAACGAAGTGAAGGATTTGATTTACATAGTAATACCTACTTGAGTGGCGTAGGATACAAAAACATTATATAAAGATAAGGAATAGAAGGTGAAGAGATATGGAAAATTTAGCGAAACTTAGACAAGAAATAGACGAAATAGATAATGAACTTGTAGTGCTTTTTGAAAAAAGAATGAAGATTTCTAAAGAAGTTGCTGCATTCAAAAGAATTCATAATATGCCGATATATGATGAAACAAGAGAAAATAAAATAATAGAAAAAAATATAAGTAAGCTAAAGGACAAAAGTTTAAGCCATGAGTTAGAAACCTTTTATAGAATGATTTTTAAGATAAGTAGAGATATACAAGAGAAAGAATTAAGTAAAAATAAGTAAATTAGTAGAGTTACCTAGTATCTACCTAAAAAGTAGCTATCTGAAGTTTAGGGAGGAAACGAATGAGTAGCGTGAAGAAAAACATAGTTTTAATTGGAATGCCTGGTTGTGGCAAAACAACTATTGGCAGAAAATTAGCTAAAAAAATCGGAGTGAAATTTTACGACAGCGATAATTACATTGAAGTAACCACAGGCAAGAGTATTCCAGAAATTTTTCAAAATGGAGAGGATTCTTTTAGGCAATTAGAGACTGAAACCATAAGAAAACTAGCTCAAGAGACACCCTGTGTAATATCTACTGGTGGAGGAGTTGTGAAAAAAGTTGAAAACATTGAGGCTTTGAAAGAAAATGGAATTATAATTTTTATTAATAGACCAATAGAAAATATAGTGAAAAACATAAATATAAAGAAAAGGCCTTTGCTAAAAGATAAAAAGGAGACTTTGTACAAGCTTTATGATGAGAGGATAGACCTATATAAAAGATATTGTGATTATGAAATAACAAACAATTCTAGTATCTATAGTGCAGTTAATAAAATTGAGTTCATAATAAATAGCAATAGAAAAGAAATTGGTATGTAGTAGAGGAGATGAGTTGTCTTTATGAAACTTTTAATTATTAACGGCCCTAATATAAATCTATTAGGGATTAGGGAAAAAAAAATATACGGAAATACTTCTTATGAAAAGTTCTGTGAAGATTTAATAGGAAACGCAAAGGAACAATCTATAGAAGTAGATATAGTTCAAAGTAATATTGAAGGTGAGATAATTAACTATATCCATGATGCTCTAGGCACTTATGATGGGATAGTAATTAACCCAGGTGCGTATACTCACTACAGCATAGCAATTTATGATGCCATAAAAGCAGTAAATATACCTACTATAGAAGTACATATAAGTAATATATACAGTAGAGAAGAGTACAGAAGAAAATCAGTAATAGCTCCAGCATGTATAGGGCAAATTAGTGGCTTTGGTGTATATGGGTATACTTTAGCTATTATAGGAATTAAAAATTATCTAGAAAGCGTTAATCAATAGAGTGTAATAAAAAATATTAGGGGGATAAAGGTGAGTACATATATAAAAAAATCATTTAAGTTAAATGAAAAGGATTTATTTAATTATTATTTAACATTTACTTTTAGAAAAAAATATCAATTCTTAGCTGTTACAATTCTTTTCGCAGCAACATTTATTGCAACTATACTAGCTAAAAAAGATACTTTTATGAAAAATTTATTGCAAATAGCTAGTTTAATAGGTATAGTATCAATAGTAATTCTACCAATAACCTTAAAATTCAGAGCAAAGAAAGATTACAGTACCAATAAATTAATTAATAGAACTCTAAATTATACCTTTAAAGAAGATGGAATATATATTGAAACGGATTCAGGTAAAAGCATGGTAAAATGGTCGGAACTATATGAAATGAGAGAAACAAAACATCATTTGTATTTATATGTTGGAAGCAATCAAGCTATCATATTGCCAAAGCAATATTTTGATCATATTGAGATAGAAGAAATTAAGAAAAAGAATAATTCTAAATAAGATAATATTGGGTTTATAAGTAGTTACCAATAGTGTGTAAATATAATAAGTAAATATAAATTAAATCAGATGAGCCATTTGGATAAACCAAATGGTTTTTTTGCATATTACCTAGGATTATTTTGTCAAGCTTGTTCATATCCATTCTAAGAGTGAAATAGTGTCATTTAGTAGAGTGGTTGATTAGAGTACTAAGATATACGCAAAATGTCCTTATTCTTTTCTCAGTAATTTTGGCTTTTTCATAAAATTTAATCTACTATAGTATTGATTTTTCTTATAGATATAGTTAACCTTATCGAAAAACTTAATTGGTATATAGAATTAAAATTGTATATTATTTATAGGGTAGTCCAATATTATAGCATAAAAAAGGAAGAATGAACTCTGTATGATATAAATTTTTTAGTTAAAAATATATCACTAAAGTAATGTGAAAATACTTTTGAAGGAGAGATATTTATGACTAGAAATCCAAGAGAAATACTAAATGAACTAACAAATGGAATGAGTGAAGTAGGAGAAATAAAGCCACAAGTTATGAAGAATTTTTCAGGTTTTGTTGACACAGTACTAAGCGATGGCACTGTAGATATAAAGACAAAGGAACTGATAAGTGTTGCTATTAGTGTATATTCTCGTTGTGAATATTGCATAGTTTTTCATGTATATAATGCTCTTAAGGTTGGTGCTAGAGCTGAAGAAATAATAGAAGCTGGACTAATTGCAGGTGCATTTGGTGGAGGACCTGCAGTTGCTTATACAACTACACTTTTAAAACAATGTATTGATGAGTTTGCAAAAGAGTTTAAATAGTATAAAAATAAAATAAGGGGGAATTTAACAATGAGACCAGAAACAATGACAGAAGTAGAAGCACTTAGAGGGATAAATTCAGTAAAAATCAAAGAAGCTAGTGAAGCTGGTAGAAAAGTAGTAGGAATGTACTGTGTATTTTCACCTCAAGAAATAGCAATAGCTGCAGATGCTATAACAGTAACCCTTTGTGGTACAACACAAGCGCCTATTGAAGAAGCTGAAAAAGAGCTTCCAAGAAATTTATGTCCACTTATAAAATCAAGCTATGGCTTTGCAATTACTGACAAATGCCCATACTTCTATTTTTCAGATGTACTATTAGCTGAAACAACTTGTGATGGAAAGAAAAAAATGTATGAGTTGATGTCAAAGTTAAAACCAATGCATGTTATGAATCTTCCACAAACTGCTGATTCTAAAGATTCTCTAGAGTTATGGAAAAAAGAAATGGTATATTTCAAAGAATTCTTAGAAAAAGAATTCGAAGTAGAGATTACAGAAGAAAAACTGAGAAATGCAATTAAGTTAATGAATAGGGAAAGAAGGGCAATGAAACGTCTTCATCAGCTAAATGCTCATAAACCAGCACCATTATCAGGAATGGACATGATGTTAGCTCAATGGCTAAAAGGATTTAATGTTGATAAAGAAGCTGGAATTGAACTAATAGAAAAGCTAATTAAAGAGGTTGAAGAAAGAATAGAAAAAGGCATCTATGCCTTTGATGAAAAAGCACCACGTATTCTATTAACAGGATGTCCTATAGGAAGTGGTTCTGAAAAGGTTCTAAGAATACTTGAAGAATCAGGTGCCAGTGTGGTAGCTTTAGAGAATTGTACAGGCTACAAAGGTTTAGATGTACTTGTTGATGAAGAAAAAGACCCAATAACAGCATTAGCAGAAAAATACCTATCAACTCCATGCTCATGTATGACAAATAATAATGGAAGACTTGATTTAATTGAAAGGCTTGCAAAAGAATATGAAGTAGATGGTATAGTAGATTTAACATGGCAAGCATGTCATACTTATAATATTGAATCATTTACTGTTAAGAATTTTGCGAAAGATGTACTAAATCTTCCTTTCCTACAAGTTGAGACAGACTACTCCGATTCAGATGTGGGGCAAATTAAGGTAAGAGTAGAAGCGTTTTTAGAAGGGATAAAATAGTTAAAAGGGCCTGTAGGCTCTTTTTATATTGAAAAAAGAAAACATAAGGATTATAGTTGTATTTGAACAATTGTTTTCAAAGGAGTGATTAAAGTGTATAGTGTTGGAATAGATGTAGGCTCAGTAGCAGCAAAAGCTGTAGTATTCGACGGAGAAAGAATAATTGCTAAAGAATTAATTCCTACAGGTTGGAGCCCAAAAGAAACAGGAGAAAAACTATTCAACATGGTTACCTCCATGGCGAATGTTGAGAAAAGTGATATAAAGAATATTGTTGGAACTGGCTATGGGAGAGTCGCACTACCATTTATAGATAAAAAAGTAACTGAAATAACTTGTCATGGAAAAGGTGCTCATTTCATAGACTCAGATATCAGGACGGTTATCGATATTGGAGGGCAGGACAGTAAAGTAATAAAGCTTGATGAAAAGGGAAATATAATAGACTTTCTAATGAATGATAAATGTGCTGCTGGTACAGGAAGATTTCTACAAGTTATGGCTCATGCATTAGAAATAGATGTTAGTGAACTTTCGAGTATTGGTGAAGGTGCAAATCCAGAGACTATAAGTAGTATGTGTACTGTATTTGCAGAATCAGAAGTAATAAGCCTCATGGCAAGTGGAGCTTCCAAGGAAGGTATAGCAGCAGGTTTGTTACAATCTGTATGCAGTAAAATTTACACACTAGTAAGTAAGGTTGGAGTACAAGATAAAGTATTCTTTTCTGGTGGTGTATCTAAAAACTCTTTGTTGAGGAAATTTTTAAGTAACAAGCTAGGTGTAGAAGTATTTTCATCTGAGCTTTCACAATATTTAGGAGCAATTGGTGCTGCAGTAATTGGATATAGAGACTAAATTTAGTAGCAGAGATATGAATTAACCGGACATAATTCATATCTTTTTTTGTCCATTAGGAGAGGATACCTTTTATTGAAGTTAACATAAAGTCATTAGAAAAATAAAGGACAAATAGTAAAGTATAATAAAATGGGCAACTAAAAGGAAGTTATTAGACCTCTTAATCAAAAATTTATCTTGCTTATTTTAATACTAGCATTAGTTTCTGGTGCTTTCATTATGAACCTTTAGATGCGGTTAGGTCACTTGAAAGAAGTAGAATTTACTATGGAAAAGTCGATTTATTATTTAATAAAGAGAAGAATACAGGGCTTTACTATAATCGGGAAGAGATATTGAATCAAATAGTTACAACTAAATATGGTTATAGTATTAGATATAAGTTAGTTCTTTTAATCTAGATGGAGAAAGTAGTAAGAAGATTATTGAAATATTGAAGGAACTGTCACACAAACAAGATTTTTGTGTAATTATTGTTACTCATGATATGGGTATAGCAAGTCAATCAGATATAATATGGAGAATCAATGATCGACATCTTAATTATATTTTCTATAAATTACATTCTTAAAAATATTTAGCAATTCTAGCTGTTTTAGCTATATTAAAAATAGTGTTTTTTCTTTTAGAATTAACTTCTAATTTAGTGGGAAAATAAGAGTAACAAAAACTAAAAAAAGGAGTTAATAGAATGGATAATAATAACAAGGATACTATTAAGTCACTTAACCAACTGCTGCAAGGAGAATACATGGCTCTAGAATCTTTTAATACTTTTATCTCTAAAACTGAGGATCAAGAAATCAAAAAAGCTTTTCAACAGATTCAGGAAAATCATAGAGATAATATAAAGACATTGGCTAATTATATTCAAAATATAGGAGGACAGCCGGAGGAAAATTTAGGACTGAAAGGGAAAATGGCTGATATAAAGATGAATATTGGTTTTGGAACAAATCCTGAATATCAAGATCTAATAGAGAAAGCTATTGAAGGAGAAACTATGGGAATTAACAAAGCTGAAGAAATACTTAGGGGAGAGTTAGATAGTAAATCAAGAGATATAGCAGGAGAAATACTTCACAGAGACAGGAGAACTCTTGATCAGCTAAAGAACCTACAATAAAAACATTTTTATAAGCTTTTGCTTAACTGAATAAAAAGAGATTCTTCGTTATGCCTATATGACAACTTGCAAAACATGTATGCAAGTCCGAAGAATCTCTTTAATTATATAGTATAATAGCTCATATAATCATAAATCCAAAGGAAATCAAAACTATTTGCATTGTAATTATATTATATAAACGTAAAATTAAATATCACTACTTAAATAGGGATACAAACTGTATAGATATTGGAGAGTTTTCTAATGGAAAATTCTCTGTTCTTAATAGAAGAGCTCCTTCATCAATTGAATAATTTATACTTGGCTGACTTACACCATTAACAAAAAGAAGCTGAAAAGATGTTGATTTTGGATTAAGTATTCCTTTATTTCCATACATAATCAATTCATCTGAGTTTGTATAAAGTTTTTTGTTTGCACCCAAAGTGTTATATTGGTAAGTTTCTGCTCTTAAAAGTTGATTTTCTTTATCCTTTGCTATTATATACTCAAGTGTAATATGCGTTCCTTTTTGAGGTATGTCTATTGTTGTTAAAGTTAGGAGTCCTTTTTCAATAGTATAATTTGCTTCTGGTTGCAATACGCCATTAATAAAAAGATTATAATATGAGACTTCACTTGGGTCAGGTATGTCCATATTACCATGTATTTCAATTTTATCATCATTTGAATACTGTTTTTTTATTCCGTCTGAGATAGTATTATACTGGAAGTTTTCTACATTAATAGTCTGACTATCTTTATAATCAAAGGAGCCAGAGATTTCTGCCAAAAGTACATCTACAGTTGAAGAATTTATAGTGCCTATATTCCAAATAATTTTATTATCTTGTATAGATACTGTACCTTTTGTAACTCCAGTAATATTAACAGAAATTAAGTTATCTAAAAATAAAGTGTCTATAACAGTAACATTACTAACTGGACCATATCCGTTATTATTAACTCGAAATTCGATTTTCCAAGTATTATTGACATTAGAATTGACTGCAGTTGGTCCAGATACTATAAATTTTTCAATATTCAAATCTCCAAACATAGCAGGACAATTTTGCATGTTATTTTCTAGCGAAGGAGAAAGAGGGAAATACTTAGCCTTATAAAATTTGTAATCCAAGCTTTCAATATAATTTTCACTATGTGAAGGCAATAGACATGAACCATAACTAGGGATAAAAAGCTGTACTTTTCCGACTGCTTTAATAATGATAAAAACTCCTGCTGAAAAGTTCAATTGGTTATTTATAATAGTAGTTTTTTTTAAAAGTTTTGAACTGGTTTCTACTACAATGTCAAAGGAAAATTCATCTCTTGACTCTGGCATAAATAAAACAATATCATTAGGTATATCTGGTAAGTAGCTTTTAATTAACTTATTTGATTCAAGAATTACTTCAAAAGGAATTCTTAAAAGGAACTGGACACGTTTAAAATTTGGTCTGTCTTTTATATCAGATATAATAAGTGTATTTTCTACAATAAAACCTTGCCTAAATGTGATATTTTTAAAAATTTGTGTTCCAATTTCTATATATAGATTTTCAAAACAACTTCTCTTTTGACATTGAGAGTATACTTTCTCAGTTATAATACAATTACTTTCAAAATCATTGATAACTTTAATTGGCTCTCCGGATACAATATTTGACAATATACAATTATTCGAATGAAGATCTTTGCTTAAAGCAATAGCTCTGTTCATAGAGCGTAAGCCTGTGGTTTTGAAAAGGCCAAAGATTTCAAAAAAGGCAGTTTTACTTTCACCAGGAAGAAGCTCGTTAATTGTCCATGTTATAAAATTGTATGAAATAGACACATTTCCTGAAGATAATGAGATATTATTTATGTTTTCAAACTCATCAAACAGGATATAATCCGTAACAATAAGATTTTGTATAATTCTATTTGTTAAATTTGTGACTTTTATTGAAAAACTCCATTTATTATATTTCCCCAAGAAAGCTATAGGAGGTTTATTTATAACAGATTTTTCTAGAAGTAATTGCTTTTTAATAAAATTTTTTATAGGTAGAACTATTATAGCTATATCCTTTGAGGGACCTGAAAAAATCCTATTAGAAAATATATCACCTGTAACAGAAGCACTGCCTAGGTTTCTTTCACCAATCATTGTGAAGGCTCCAATTATATCAACAACTAAATAGGCAGACTCAAATCCATCTAATACACCAATTTCCCAATGTATTTCATTATTTACAAAAGCAGCTGTACCTAGTGATTTGCTTACTATGTTAATTTTGTCAACTCTTTCTATAAATAAGACATCCTTCACAAGTATATTTGATATAATAGAATCACTGAGATTAGATACTTTTATTTCCACCCTCCACTGGTGAGTTTTACCTGTATTTACTATAGTAGGACCAGAGGTAATAGTTTTTGAAATATCTAAGCTTCTAAGAACCTGAATTTCTTCACTACATATAATATCAGATTTTACAGCTCCTAATAAGCTATTACCAGTGGCAAAGCTTCGACTAATAAAACGAGTCCCATAGCCTTTAAAATAACCTTCTATGCTAAAACTTGCATATGCAGACTCTCCTGCCTCAAGAGTACCAATAGTCCAAGTAAAGACATTACTATTTATAGTAATATTTCCTTGAGAAAAAGAAAAATTTTTTGAGCTTAATATATGATCTAGTAAGATAGTATCGATTAAAATAATATTATCTATTTGAAAACTTTCTGGATTACTTATTTTAAGACTAACATTCCATATTCCCTTACTGCCACTTGAAATGGATGTAGGTCCTGAGATAATATTCGTTTCAATTTTTAAGCAACACTGTTGATTCCCATTAACCACAATATCTACATCAGTCATAGGTCCAGTTGTAATATTTCCAGATGGTATACGGCCTTTTGCAGTAGCTGAATTTAATTTATTGATACTTTCTTCCTTGAAAGTAACAAAAATAATCACTATAGGTGAGCCTTTTAAAGGAATATCTTTAGTTTTTAATGTAAGAATTCCTTCAGTTATTTCATAGTTTATTTTTGGTTGCAATACTCCATTAATAAACAAATCATAATAGGAAACTTCATCAGGGTTAAGTATGCCCTGATTGCCATATTCCGTTAACTCGTCATTGTTAGTATATATCTTCTTTTTTCCATCTGACATGGTATTGTACTGATATATATAAGCTCCTAAAAGTTTTTTATTCTGCTTATAGGAGCTTAATTCCTCTGATAGAGCCTTTGTCTTTTTTTGCAATTGACTATTTGGCTTCAATATATTTAAGTTTGTAGATGGTTTTGTTTTATTCTTACTCGATAAATGAGAAAGAATTTTACGTGCCATAATTATCACTCCAGAATAGTTAGAGATTATATGATTTTTTTATCATTATATGTATTTGGCATAATTTCTGTTCCGCTATGTAATAGTCATAGATAAACAACTCTTATTTTATTGTTCTATTTATAAAAATTCAAAATAAATTGTATAAAGAAAGAAGGATTATGTTTTGGAGGGATATGATGGAGTTACATGGAAAAAGATTGTTGGTTACAGGAGCTGATGGATTCATTGGGTCACATTTAACAGAGGAACTAGTCAGAAAAGGATATAATGTTCGTGCCTTTGTATACTATAATTCATTTAATTCTTGGGGATGGCTTGAAGAATGTCCTAAAAAATTAATAAAGGAAATAGAAATATTTTCAGGTGATATTAGGGATCCTTGGAGAATAAAAGAGGCAATGAAAGGCTGTGATATTGTATTTCATTTAGCAGCTTTAATCTCTATACCTTACTCATATTACTCGCCTAACACCTATATTGATACAAACATAAAAGGAACACTAAATGTTTTACAGGCTGCACGAGAATTGGAAATTGAAAAAGTAGTCCATACATCTACTAGTGAGGTTTATGGGACAGCAAGGTTTGTTCCAATATCTGAAGAACATCCTTTACAAGGTCAATCTCCCTATGCTGCATCTAAAATTGGTGCAGATCAAATGGCCATTTCTTTTTATAATTCCTTTTCTACACCAGTTTCTATCATTCGACCCTTTAATACTTATGGGGCGAGGCAATCAGCTAGAGCAGTAATACCAACTATTATCACACAAGTAGCACAAGGTGAGAGGAAAATTAAGTTAGGCTCTATAACTCCCACTAGGGATTTTTGTTATGTAAAAGATACTGTTCAAGGCTTTATCGAGATTGCTAAATGTGATAATTCTATTGGCGAGGTTATTAATATAGGTAGTGGCTTTGAGATTTCTATACAAGATACTGCGAAGACCATTTGTGAGATTATGGGGGTTGATATTGAAATTGGAACTGAAAGTGAACGGATTAGGCCCGTGAATAGTGAAGTAGAGCGTCTTTGTGCTGATACCTCTAAAGCAAAGAAAATGCTTGGGTGGGCTCCTAAATATAGTGGGAAGGCTGGATTTGTTAAAGGGCTAAAAGAAACTATAGAGTGGTTTACTAACTCTGACAATCTAGCAGGCTATAAATGGAATAGATATAATTTTTAAGGTATGTGATAGCTAATTAACAGCATAGATAGGAGGAGTATATGAAGAGAAAAATCTGTGTGGTTACTGGTTCGCGTGCAGAATATGGGTTGCTGTACACATTGATGAAAGAAATAGAAAAGGATAATGATTTACAACTTCAGCTAGTTGTTACTGGCATGCATCTGTCTCCAGAGTTTGGCTTAACATATCAAGAGATTGAAAAAGATGGCTTCACTATTAATTATAAAGTAGAAATGCTTTTATCAACTGATACTTCTATAGGAGTTGCTAAGTCAATTGGTGTAGGAATTATTGGTTTTGCAGATGCCTTTGAGCAGCTAAAGCCAGATGTTTTAATATTACTTGGTGATAGATATGAAATTTTTGCAGCTGCACAGGCTGCACTGGTAGCTAAGATTCCTATTGCACATATAGCTGGAGGAGATATAACAGAAGGTTCCTTTGATGAAGCAATAAGGCATAGCATCACAAAGATGTCTCATCTACACTTTGTCACAAATGAAGATTCCAAAAAAATAGTTAAGCAACTAGGAGAAGATCCCTCAAGAATTTTTAATGTAGGAAGTCCTGGAATAGATAGAATTATGAGTCTAAAGCTACTTGATCGGAAGAAGTTAGAAAAACTTCTTGATTTTACTTTTTTAGAAAAAAATTTATTAATAACTTTTCATCCTGTTACACTTGATTATCAGCACTCAACTCAGCAATTTAAAGAATTGCTAGAAGCACTTCATAGTCTTGGTCCAAATGTTGGACTGATGTTCACTAAACCAAATGCTGACCCAGAAGGACAAGGAATTATAAAATTATTAGATAATTTTATAGCCATACATTCAAACGCTGTAGTATATACTTCATTAGGGCAACTGATATATTTCAGTCTTATTGCTGAAGTAGATGCAGTGGTAGGCAATTCTTCTAGTGGAGTATATGAGGTACCATCTTTTAAAAAGCCTACAGTTAATATTGGAGATAGACAAGAAGGACGAATTTTAGCTTCTTCAGTAATAAATTGTGCTCCAGAAAAATACGAAATTGAAAAAGCTATTAACCAAGCTTTTATAAAAGATTGCTCTGATGTAGTAAATCCTTATGGCAATGGGAAGAGTAGCATTGAAATTCTTAATGTAATTAAATCAATTAATAACTATAATAGTCTACTAAAAAAACACTTTCATAAAGTAGGTGAAATATGAGTAATAGAGTATTTGTAATAGCTGAAATAGGTGTAAACCATAATGGATCATTAGAATTGGCAAAGAAATTAATAGATGTAGCTGCTGAAGCCGGTGCAGATGCAGTAAAATTTCAAACTTTCATAACAGAGAATATAATGGGTCCTTTTACGCCTAAAGCAAGTTATCAAATAAAAAATACTAATCCTTCAGAAACTCAATATGAAATGGTAAAAAAATTGGAGCTAGGCAGAGAAATACATTTTATTCTAAAAGAATATTGCATTTCTAGACATATCCAAATCCTATCATCTCCTTTTGATTTAGAAAGTTTGGATTTTTTGGCTGACAAGCTAAACTTACCTATTATAAAAATTGCATCTGGAGAAATAACTAATGCACCTTTGCTGTTAAAAGCAGCTTCATTTAATAAAAAGATTATACTTTCCACGGGAATGTCTACTTTAGGAGATATAGAAGAAGCCCTAGGAGTCCTCGCCTATGGATATATTGAAGGAAAAAAGGGGACTCCTTCCAAAGAGGCTTTTAAAGAAGCATACTATTCTGAAATAGGTCAAAGACTTTTAGCTACAAAGGTTACATTGCTTCATTGTACTACAGAGTATCCTGCACCTATTGAAGAAATCAACCTTAAGGCATTATCCACATTGAAACAATGCTTTGGTCTGACAGTTGGATATTCAGATCATACATTAGGGATAGCAGTACCTTTGGCAGCAGTGGCGCTAGGTGCTGGTGTTATAGAAAAACATATAACTTTAGATAGAAGTCTACCAGGTCCAGATCACAAAGCTTCTTTAGAACCTAAGGAATTAGCTCAGATGATTCAGGGTATACGACAGGTAGAAAAGGCTCTTGGAAATTCGTACAAGAAACCATCTATATCAGAATTAAAAAATCAAAAAATTACTCGTAAAAGTTTAGTTGCTGCATGTGATATTAATAAAGGAGAAGTTTTTACTGAGAAAAATCTAACTGTTAAGAGGCCAGGGGGAGGACTAACGCCTATAGAACTTTGGGGGCTGTTAGGCAAGCCTGCAGCTAAGTCCTATATAAAGGATGAGATGATTACATGAAAATAGCTATTTTTGGGGCATCAGGCTTTGCTCGTGAAGTATGTGACATTGCTATTGACTTAGGCTATGAGAAAATTGTGTTCATAGATGAAACTAAAGGTGGAAATATAGATTGCTTTTCAGTAGTTAGTGAAAAAGATATACATACACTTACTAAATATAATTATAAATTTATAATTGGAATTGGTAGTCCTAAAATACGTCAAGAAGTATGGAAAAGATATCAATATTTAGATTATATTAATTTAATACACCCTAATTCAACTTTTGGTTATAGGCAATTAACGAAGTTACGAGAGAAGGTTGGCAACATTGTTTTTCCAGGGGCTAGGTTAACTAATAATATTCAAGTAGGCAATTTTGGTATATATTATTTTAATTGTACGGTTACACATGACTGTATTATAGAGGATTTTGTAACTATTTCTCCAGGTGCTAATATATCAGGAAATGTCAAATTATCTAAGGGGGTTTTTATAGGTACCAATGCATGTATTCTTCAAGGTAAATCAATTTCTGAAAAGCTGGTTATTGGCAAAGATGTAATAGTTGGTGCAGGTGCTGTTGTCACAAAAAATGTACCCAATCATAAAATAGTAAAAGGGGTTCCAGCCAAGTAATTTGAACGGATTTTGATTATGAAGGGATAGATGCATCATGGAGGAGTGGAAAAAAGTATTAGTATCACCTCAATTTAAAGTTCATGAGACTATTAAGATTATAGATTTACATTCTTTACAAATTGCACTTGTAGTAAGTCAAGATAATAAATTATTAGGTACAGTTACAGACGGAGATATTCGTCGTGGATTATTAAATGGTATATCATTAGACGATACAATTGAAAAAATAATGAATAGAAATCCTATTACTATAAGAGAAAATAAGAATAAAAAGAACATATTAGAAATATTTAAAATCAATAAAATTAGACATCTTCCTATAGTAGATGATGCTGGTCACGTTATAGGAATTCATAGAATAGATGATTTACTTCATACTTCTAAAAAGGAAAATTGGATTATATTAATGGCTGGTGGCTTAGGGAGCCGACTAAGGCCATTAACTGATAATTGTCCTAAGCCAATGCTATTAATTGGAGAAAAGCCACTTTTAGAAATTACATTAAATCAATTAAGAGAACAGGGATTTTATAGATTTTGCTTTTCTATTAATTACAAAGGGAAAAAAATAAAGGACTATTTTGGAGATGGTTCTAAGTGGGGAGTTGAGATTTACTATATACATGAGGAAATACCATTGGGAACAGCTGGCTCATTGAGTTTGTTTCAGGTTGAGACAGATAGTCCAATTATTGTAATTAATGCAGATATTTTAACTAAAGTCAACTTTGAGCAACTTGTCAACTTTCACATAGAGCGGCAGGCTGAAGCCACTATTGCTGTTCGTAGTTTTGATTTCCAAGTACCCTATGGTGTAGTTAAAATAAATCAAGATACACTTATAGGGTTTGAAGAAAAGCCTGTATTTACAAATTTTATTAATGCAGGAATATATGTACTAAACCCATCAGTTTTATGTAAGATACCGAGAAACTCTTATTATGATATGAATCAGCTATTTGAAATTATGTTGTCTAATAATGAAAAAATTTCAGTTTTTCCAGTGAGAGAGTATTGGAT
Source organism: Proteiniborus sp. DW1 (assembly GCF_900095305.1). Lineage (NCBI taxonomy): Bacteria > Bacillati > Bacillota > Clostridia > Eubacteriales > Proteiniborus > Proteiniborus sp. DW1. The sequence goes on from NZ_FMDO01000031.1 coordinate 27,316, forward strand.
GGATATTGGGAGGATTGAAGATTTTAATCAAGCTAAATTTGATTTTAATGAGGTATTTAGATGAAGTGCGTTGTTGTAGGCTTTGGCTCAATTGGAAAGAGGCATGCAAAAGTTCTAAATGAACTACAATGTAAAGTAGCTGTTGTAAGCAAAAGAGAGGTAGATTTTCCTATAAAATATACTTGCTTATATGATGCCCTTATAAATGAAAAGCCGGACTACATTGTAATTGCTAATGAAACTTATAAGCACTATGATTCTTTAGTAGAAATTGCTAAATATGGTTTTGATGGTGTAGTACTTGTTGAAAAACCTCTTTTTCATACTACTAAACCGATTCCTAAAAATGCTTTTAAGCAGGTATATGTAGGGTATAATTTAAGATTTCATCCAATACTTCAAAAGGTGTTTAAAATCATCAGAAATGAAAAAGTTTTTTATGTTCAAGTATATGTAGGACAGTATTTACCATACTGGAGGCCTGAACGAGATTATAGAGAGAATTACTCAGCTAAGAAAAAGGAAGGAGGGGGAGTATTACTTGACCTCAGTCATGAACTAGACTATCTCAATTGGTTTTTTCATGATTGGAAATCTATAGTTGCTATAGGAGGGAAATACAGTTCTCTACAAATAGATAGTGAAGATATGTATAGTTTGATACTAGATATGGAGAAATGTCCTGTGGCACAAGTGCATTTCAATTATCTAGATCGAATTAGTAGAAGAGAGCTGACAATTATAACTGAAAATTATTCTATTAAAGCAGACTTAGTGCAGCAGACGCTTAACATAAACCAAAGGTTAATAAAATATGATCTTGATTACGACTATACCTACTATATGCAGCATAAGGCAATTATAGACAGAGATGATAAGTTTTTATGTACTATAGAAGAGGGTTTAAAAATAATAGAGATGATTAATTGTATAGAGGGGGCGGCAAAGGAGAGTAAGTGGATAAAGAGATGAAAAGATTATGCACAATTTGTGCACGTTCTGGTTCAAAAGGAGTGTCTAATAAAAATATTAGAGAAGTTGGGGGCAAACCTCTATTAGCATATAGTATTTTACAAGCGAAGGAGTCCAACTTGTTCCAAGCTATAGCAGTAAGTAGTGATAGTACAGAAATACTTGATATAGCAAATAGATGGGGAGCAGATTTTTTGATAACTAGACCAACAAGCCTTGCTACGGACCGAGCTCCTAAGATTCCTGTAGTTAGACATGCTTTGCTACATATGGAAGAACTAAATGAGGAAACTTTTGACACAATAGTGGACCTAGATGTAACTTCTCCACTTAGGTATATATCTGATATAAAAAATGTTGTAGATTTATTAGAAAAAAATCTAGTATCTAACGTAATTACTGGTACACCTGCTAGACGCTCCCCTTATTTCAATATTGTTGAAATAGACCATAGAGGTAAAGTACAATTATCAAAATCATTATCAAGACCAATTTTTTGCAGACAGGATGCACCTAAATGTTATGATTTGAATGCTTCTATCTATGCATGGAGAAGGGATGCTCTGTTAAAGCAAAACACAATCTATAATGAAGATACGATTCTATATATTATGCCAGAAGAGAGATCCATAGATATTGATTCAGAATTAGATTTCGAGATTGTCAATCTATTAATAAGTAAAAGGAGTATAAAAAATGACTAGTATATCATATAGAGAATTATTTGACTTAAAGAATAAGACAGCAGTAGTAACAGGGGGGGTGGGGATACTTGGAAAAAAATTTTGCGATGGCCTATCTGAATTTGGGGCTAATGTAGTAGTAGTAGATCTAGATAAAGAGAAAGTAGATAATTTTGCAAAGGAACTAATGAATAAATATAAAAATAAATGCTTAGGAATAGCTTGTGATGTTTCTTCTCCAAGGGATGTTAAAGCAATGACTCATCAAGTAATTGAGGAGTTTGGAGAAATTAATATTTTGCATAACAATGCTGCCAGTAAATCAGACGACTTAGAAGCCTTCTTTGCTCCTTTTGAAGAATATTCATTAGAAAAATGGAATAAAATCATGTCTGTTAATCTAGGCGGAATGTTTTTAGTAGCCCAAGCCATTGGTTCTCATATGGCTAGTCAGGGAAAGGGAGGAAGTATAATTCAAACATCATCAATTTATGGGATGCTAGCACCTGATCATAGAATTTACGAAGGCTCTTATTATTTAAACAGAAAAATTAATACTCCTGCTGTATATTCTGCTTCAAAGGCTGCAGTAATTGGACTTAGTAAATATTTGGCAACCTATTGGGCAGACAGGAACATTCGTGTGAACACATTAATATTAGGTGGAAATGAAAGTGGACAGAACGAAACTTTTAAGAATAATTACTCATTTAGAACACCATTAGGTAGAATGGGAAAACCAGATGAAATGGTAGCTGCGTTAGTTTTCCTAGCGTCTGAAGCTTCTAGCTATATAACTGGACAGAGTATTATTATAGATGGTGGTTTAAGCGCTTGGTAACTACAGGGGGGAATGAATGAGAATAATAGAAGATATTTGTCAAGATAATAAGTCTTATTATAATGAGTATAAAAGTAAAGTCCAAAGTGTACTTTACTATGCGTGTAATATAGCTGAAGTAAAAAAGCTATTAAAGGAGATTAGAAAAGAAGCCATAAGTATGAAGGAATTTTTTATCACGATAGAGGAATTGAATCAAATTAAACATGCAATTGACATGTTTAATGCTAGAATGCAGGCTACAGTATACTATACATTTAAAAATATAGAATCATATCAGTATTATGGTTGGAAAGAAGTATTATTCCAGAGGGAAAATGAAGGTGAAAAGATTGACTCCGTTTAAAAAGAAAATTGAGAGACTTCAAAATTCTTTAATATATACCATTGAGAACTTTAGGAAGGCTGATGACAATACTGGCTTAAATTTTTTTTTAATTAGTATAGAGGATTTAGAAAACTTATTAGAAAGTCATCAAAAAATTGACAACCTGAATATGATAATCCATCAAGTACTGCCAAAATTACACATACTTTATAATTCAATGAAAAGCTGTGATGTAGCAGAAATGATAGATATATTAGAATATGGAATTTTGCCAGCAACAGAAGAATGGATTAGGGAGTGTGATAGTAGTGATTATAGCTAAAGAAAATGAGAGGAAAGAAATTTTCAAGAAAAACTTACAGCTCTTAACTCCTTGGTTGAGAGAAATAGTCTTACAAATAGATGAGGAGGAATTATGGAAGAGGATTGAAATAAACTATAATGATGAAGGGCATCCAATTTGTATATATCATGAAGAGAATAAAAGCTTTAAGATAAATAGCGAAAGACCGTTAATAGAAGCAGAAACCTGGTGTAAAGCTATTAATATGAAAGGAAGTGGAGCTGTTTTTCTGTATGGCTCTGGGTTTGGATACTCTTTATTTGAGGTCTTTTCCAAGAAACAACCCCATACTATAGTAGTTCTTTTTGAACAAAACATTTATATATTTGCAGCAATGCTTTATTATTTTGATCTAGAACCTATCATCAATACGCAGAAAATAGCTTTCCTCATTGGGGACATCCACCAATTCTCTAAAGTTCTTAATATTTTATTTTCAAGCATTATTTTTGCTAACTGTACATCACCTACCATAGCATTTTCTTTAGTGGCGCAAAGAAATTTTAAAGAAAAATACATTGAGATTCATAAGCATGTGTTCTCACAGCTGGGGCTATTTGTATTTTATATAGGAAATGATCATTTAGATAATTTAATTGGGCTTCACAATTTGCTATATAATATGAAAGAGATAATACTGAATCCTTACATTAGTGATTTGAAAGATAAATTTAAGGATGTCCCTGCATTTATTGTGGCTAATGGACCATCACTAGATAAAAATATACACCAGTTAAAAAAGGTCCAAAACAAAGGACTGATTATTTCTACAGAATCAGCAATAATCCCATTAATAAAAAACCGTATTAAACCTGATATTTTAACTATTATTGAGCGAACAAAATATACTTATACCTATCATTTTGAAAACATAAAATATCCAGAAGATATATCTTTAATTTGTCTGGGAATTGTAGATAAGAATGTGTTTCCATCTTTTAATGGTGCTAAAATTCCAGTATTTCGCAGTCAAGAAGCTATTAATCAATGGATAAACAGATATGTTGGAGATGGAAGTGCTATTAATGCAGGGGCAAATGTTTCTCATCTTGCATTAGAAATAGCCATATATTTGGGGGCTAATCCAATTGTCTTTGTAGGGCAAGATTATGCATATGGATCAGATGGTAAAACTCACAGTAAGGACGCAGTTTACTCACATGAAAAGGGAAAAAGAGCAAGAGAAATATTAAAATCTAAACCAATTGTGTGCGTAGAAGGCAATGAAGGAGGAATGATTCCTTCTAACCAATTATGGGTGGATTTTAAACGTGGATTAGAGATGAAAATTGCTTCTTATCCTGAAAAAGTATTTATTAATGCAACAGAAGGAGGAGCAAAAATAAAGGGAAGTATATATAGTAAATTAGATCAAGTTATAGAGAAATACTGTGTTCAAAAAGTGCCATATGGAGTACATGAATTAATAAAAGATGGTAAAGACAAAATCTCAATATTGGAGAGAAAAGAAGGCTTTAAAAAGTTTATCAAAAGTGTAGAAGAATATTCTAGTATTTTTCGTAAATTAAGCAGAGAAGCAGTTAGCAGACAAATGAAATGTAAAGATATGCTTCGTTTATCCCAAGAAAAAGATATTGATAATAACTATGGTGTCTTAGAAAAAACTTTCAAGGAACATATAGATAGCTACCAGCTTTTTATAGAGGATGACTTGGTCAGGTGTTTTTGTCAGCAAGTTATCTTTGTATATTTTTATCTATTAAATAGCATAGGAGTTATTGATAGTCCAGATAAGATAGCAAAAGTTTTTGAAATTCAGCATAGTTTCTTCTATCATTTAAATGTTGTTTGTCAAAGCTTATCGGTTTACTTGGAAGATGCTATTGAGGTCCTAGAAAGCCTTCTTGTAGACTTAGAGAGCATATAATGAGGAGTGAGGTTTTGAATATCATTGAAGATTTAGATAGAAAACTAGACCAGTTAACTAAAAATCCTACTAATTCCTGTATATTAAATGATATAGGAGTACTTCTTTATCGAGTAAATGATTGGGAAAATGCTGAAAAGTACTTTCATAGAGCATATGAGCTGGACTCAAAGAATGGAGATATTCTATTTAATTATGCACTAATACTATACAAACAGGATAAGTTTAGAGAAGCTATTTTTATATACGAAGCTTATCTAAAGTTTTACGAATACGACAAGGAAGTCATACAAAAATTGGGAGATTGCTACTTTATGATAGGAGAATATGGTTTGGCATCTAAAATGTATAAACTGCTTCAAAGAGATAGAGAGGGGAATCATTAATTTATGTCCAGGAAAAAAAACTTAAGTTTCTGTGTCATAACATATAATGATGAACAGGATATTGAAAAAAGTTTGTTAAGTATCAAAGATTTTGTAGATGAAATAATAGTAGTAGATATTGGATCAGAAGATTTAACTATTTGTAAAGCAGAGCAAATAGGCGCTAAAGTATATCAGTTTAAATGGAACTATGATTTCAGCGAGGTAAAGAATTTTTGCTTAGATAAAGCTAAAGGAAGATGGGTTTTATTTCTTCAAGCTAACGAGCTTATTCTTAAAGAAGAGTTTGAAAATATCCATTTACTTTTAGATAATCCAAATATAGAAGGGTATCTATTGGATATAGACTATAATTTTGAAAAGCATCGAATTCATTCTCCAGTTCAATCTCTGCGCTTGTTTAGGAATCGCAAGGAATATCGCTTTAAGCATAGAGTATTTGAAAGAATTCCAGATGAAATATTAAGGAATGTAAGAGAGTCAGGTATTCATATTCTTCAACAATCTAATCATAACTTGGCAAGTAAGTTTGACATTTTTATAAAATTATTAGAAGAGGATACTAATAACCACTTTGAAGATAGCTATCTACAATATATATATGGAATAGAGTTATTAAATCAAAAAAGATATAGAGAAAGCATAGTATGCTTAGAAATATCAAGAAAAAACTTAAATTATGATTATTTATTTGCTCCACATTTGTTTAAGTGCTTAAGCTGGGCATTGATTACTATAAATGAATATCATAAGGCACTAGATGTTTTGGAGGAGGGGATAAAAGCATTTCCCTTATATACTGATTTGTTTGTCCTAAGAGGAGAGATACGTAAACAACTTAAACAGTATGATGAGGCTATTAAAGATTTAGAAATAAGTATTAAAACGATGAAGCAATCGCATCTTATGGTGCCTAAGCCAGAGGTTGATATTTCGGTTATCTTTGAAGAGCTCGGCGATATACATGGTAGCTTATTTAACTATCAACGTGCTAGTGTCTATTACCAGCAGGCTTATAAAATAAACCATAAAAATAGAGAACTATTATATAAAATTGGTAAGTTGGCTAAAAGGATCAGTTCTATTGATTTATTAGATAATATATTAAAGGCAGCAATTGAGGAAAGGGATATTGAAAAATTAGTGACAATTATGGATATTTTTTTTCAAAAAAGAGAATATAAAAGAGTTTTAGAACTTGTAGAGTACTTAGAAAATTTAATAGGAAAAGGAGAAGAAAGTGAAAGCATTAAATTTACTTGTCACTTAATGCTAGGAGACTTAGGAAAAGCAATGTTTTATTTCACTGCTATTAATAGAGACAGCTCTTTTTACAATCATGCTCTACTGAAGCTTGTAGAAAAGTATTGGTCTAATAGCCAATGGCAAGAGGCTAAACAGTTAATATTAGAAATGACTAAAATAGAAAATATACGCATGGAAACAAAAAGATTATATATAACATTACACCAGCTGCTAGCTCAAGGTGAATCAGATTATATTTTAACAACCGCACAGGAATATGAAATTGTTAACTCTCTAATGGAAAGCTTTTTATGGCTAAGACAACAAGATAAGGCTCAGTTATTACTACCGCTAATTTTAAAGGAAAGAGAAGAGGAGCAGTATATCAATATAGCAGAAGTATGGGCAGAGATAAATGATTATAAAACTTTAGAAAACATCTTTTATTTTATATCTAATAAACAAAAGCAGAAGGAATTTAAGCAAAAAATTATAGTAAGTCTATTGAATAATGGATACATAGAAACAGCTGAGAAAATAATTAATTTAGGAAATTTTCAGTCATTGGAAGGGCTAGAACATTTAGTATGGGCTAAGAATTTCATTAACAAGATTGTCCAATGGATAAATAGCATTATCAAAATGAATACTAACTATTATGATTTAAATATTTTCGAAGCTCAAGTATCTTCTAAACCAAGTAAGGATTTAATAGAACTTTATTATAGCTTAGGCCTAGATGATAATAACCCAGATAAAGATACTTATGTTTCTAAAGCTGAAAATCTTACAATCGTAAAAATCTATGAAGACATAGGGGACTTTTTTTTAAGAACAAGTAAATATAAAGAAGCTTTAACAGCATATCTAAACATAATAATAAATGACCCCTTAAATCAAGAAGCCATAGAAAAATTAGTAGATATTTTAAAAATAAATTTCAACGAGTATTTGAATTTTATTGAAAAAAAATATTCATTTATAGAGGCTTTTTACTTTGAGCGAAGACAAGATTTTTTAAACTATACAGTGGGATGCATATATTTTAAGAATAACAAAATTGAAGAAGCTCTAAAATATTTTTTAAAAATAGGAGAAGATATGCCTATTTATATGATTGCTCTTGCCTACATTATAAGTAGCTTCATGATTTTAGGAGAAGAAGAAAAAGCAGTAGTATATTTAAGTGAAAAAAATAGAATGCCATATATATTCAAATTAATACTTCAAATTTGTAAAAATCACGCTCTAAATATACTCAATAAAGAGTGTAATGAATCTCTATACAATGAGTTATTTGAGCAGGGAAGGCAGAAAATTCTAGACAAAGCTATTCTGCTGTTTTGATCTAATAAGTTTAACTTTAAAAGGATGTGCAAGTATGCACATCCTTGAATATTATTCTAGGTTGTTACTGTTGTAGTAGAAGTTGAGGATGGGGCGAAGTTATTTACTACTAAAGTGATGGGTGCACTTATTGGAACTGTAGACGCTTGAGTAAGGATTTCGACTTGAGAACCATTTGTACTAACTGTAAACAAACTTGATTGTTGTAGTGCACCATTAACAAAAAGCAAATAATATCCATTATCAGGATCAGTAGTTACTAAGTTTCCCGTCATTGTATTTCCAGCATCGTCTGTAAATTGAACAGCAGGAATAACTATAGTACTTCCTACGACTTCATTATTTCTAAGCTTATAAAAGTATTTTTCAACTTCTGGATTTGTATCAGTTATTGTAGTAGTAACAGCATTCATTACAAGTTTAAATAAGGTTGTAGCCATGCATTTCCCTCCTTTGCTCTGTCCTAATGTAGTATATTAATCTTGGCCCTAATTTGCTACTAGATTTATGAACAGAATTTAAAATAAGATAAATAAGAAACTAGTAAGAATTTTGATTTCTATGAATCTATAAAAATCTAGAAGCAACTAGGCTTATGAGTTTTTGTTTGACTTAGAATCTAAATAGTATAAAATGAAGAGTAGAAAAGTAATTAGGAGTTGAAGAAAGGGCATGAAATTAACATATCCTAAAGAGGTTGATATCATATTCAAGAAGCTAAAAAGTAACGGATATTCTAGGTACATTGTAGGAGGTTGCGTAAGAGACATTCTGTTAGGCATAGAACCATTTGATTGGGATATATGTACAGATGCAAAACCAGAGGATATACAAAGAGTTTTTAAAGACTTTTATACTATACCTACTGGTCTGAAACATGGAACCATAACAGTAGTGATAAATAATAAAAGTTTTGAAGTTACAACATTTAGAACTGATAAGGACTATGTAGACAATAGAAGACCTAGAGCTGTAGAATTCACTACTAATATTTATGAGGATTTAAAACGAAGAGATTTTACAATCAATGCCCTTGCATACAATGAAGTTGATGGATTGATTGATTGTTTTAATGGACAAAGTGACTTAAATAATAAGATAATTAGAACTGTAGGCAATCCTAATGAAAGGTTTAGTGAAGATGCTCTAAGGATTATAAGAGGAGTAAGGTTTTCTGCACAGCTAGGCTTTGAAATTGAAGAAAATACAGCTTTAGCTATGACAGATAATAAAGAGCTTATTAATAATCTAAGCAAGGAGAGAATAAGAGAAGAACTCATTAAGATACTTATGACAGATAGACCCTCTTATGGAATTAGGTCATTAGTTTCGCTTAAACTCATAGAATGTATAATACCAGAGCTTATTGAATGTGTTGGTTTTGAACAAAAGAACCTAAATCATCACAAAGATGTGTTTGAACATATTATGGAGGTACTGGATAATACAGAAAAGGATATTATTCTAAGACTCGCAGCGCTTTTTCATGATATTGGAAAGCCTAAGTGTTTTACAGTAGACGAAAATGGAAAAGGCCACTTTTATGGACATCATAAAGTAAGTGCTGAAATGGCAGAAAAGATACTGACAAGGCTTAAATTTGATAATAGGACAATAGATACTGTAAGACTCCTAGTTAATGAACATATGTCTAGATATAATTTTTTGAGGGAGAAAAGCATAAAAAAATTTATTAATAAAGTAGGTATAGATAATCTAGAGAGACTTTTTAAGCTTCAATTTGCAGATATAAAAGGCTCTGCACCACCACATGATTTTACAAATGTTGAGTGCTTGAGAAATGAGTGTATTAGAATAATCAATGAAAAAGAGCCAATGACTGTAAAAGATTTAGATATTAATGGTCATGATATAATGAATCTAGGAGTAGCTCAAGGCAAGGAAATAGGAGACATGCTCAATTATTTATTAGAGATTGTACTAGAAAATCCTGAACTAAATAATAAAGATATTTTATTAGCTTTGGTAAATCAAAAATTAGGTTAGGACTAAAGGAGAATTGGATTATGATAGTGCCTAGTTTTTTAAGTAACTTTTCATATTTGGAAATAGCATTTACAGTCTATAGAATTGCAATTAGTTTAATTTCATTCATTGTAGTAGGAATAGATAAATCAAAGTCTAGAAAAGGAGACTGGAGAGTTAGGGAGGCTACGCTAATCATACTAGCCTTTCTTGGAGGAGCTATTGGTGTACTATTTGGAATGGTGTTTTTTAATCATAAAACAAAAAAACAAAAGTTTTATTTAGGAATTCCTGCTATTTACATATTAAATAGAATTATGACTACAATAATAACACTATATTTAATCAAATAATGAGTCTATTTTAGGAGAGATAATAATGGAAAGTATAGGTTTGTTGATAGAAGATATAATAAGAAGCGAAAAGGTTATTTATGCTGTACTGAGTAATGTTAAAAAGAAAAGTCAAGCTACTTTCAATAAAGTCAACATAAAACCAGTACTGATAAAAGATGAAAAGAAATTTCAATTTACTTACGAATATGAAAGCAAGGTTATTCATAAGAATCTAGACTCTTATGAAGCTATTCTGGAAATCAATAACTTGTTAAATGAATATTTTAGACAGGCTATGATTTTTACAATAGAGGCAGATTATCAAATATTAATTAGCAAAAAAGGTAAAGCTACAGTACTAAAAAAGAAGCCTACAAAAGAAACTATAGATCTAAGCCATAATAGAAAGAAGACTTATATTATTGAGGAAGGTAAGCCAAATGATTTTCTCATAAGACTTGGTGTGATGAATGAAAAAGGAAAAGTCTTTTCAAAAAAACATGATAAATTTAAACAAATTAATAGATTTCTAGAAATGGTTGCAGATGTTATACCAAAAATAAGGACTGATAAAGAACTTAATATTGTTGACTTTGGATGTGGAAAGTCTTATTTAACCTTTGCCTTATATCATTATTTAGTGGATATTCTTAAGCTTAATGTAAATATTATTGGTCTAGATTTAAAACAAGATGTTATAAAATTTTGCAATGAAGTAGCCTGTGATTTAAACTATGATAGATTAAAGTTTATTTATGGTGACATCAAGGACTTTAAGGAAATGGATAAGGTTGACATGGTGGTTACTCTCCATGCCTGTGATACGGCTACAGATGCCGCCCTAGTCAAAGCTGTAAACTGGGATGCTCAAGCTATACTATCAGTACCATGCTGTCAGCATGAGCTTTTTGATATCATACATAATCCTATAATGATTCCTATGGAGAAGCATGGAATTATAAGAGAAAAGCTATCATCTTTAGTGACAGATAGTATTAGAGCAAATATTTTAGAAATATTAGGTTATTCGACTCAGCTTTTAGAATTTATAGACATGGAGCATACTCCTAAAAATATACTTATTAGGGCCATAAAAACACCTCACCCAAATAAAGATGCTATATCACAATATTTAGACTTTAAGAAATTTTGGCATATACAGGAGCTTTACATAGAAAAAGCACTTGGAGAAAGATTAAAAAAGCATTTTAGCCAATAATTATAGTTTTGTCCTTACTAATACAGAATATAACATTATACAGTTAACATCGGACCAAAGTTTAGATTCTTCAAAACCTTCATAATGACTAATATTTATTGTATTAGCATTTTCTATTGTCTCAACATATAGAAATTAAGGTTACGAAGAATCTTATATTTCTACCTTATATTTTCTTTATTAATAACATCAATTAATTTAAGATTAACCTCTTTTAACTGTCTATTCAAATTATCTATTTTATCTTCCAACTCATTAATCTTTTTAGGTATCTGGAAAGTTATTATATATATCATATAGAATGCCATAAAAAATATCAAAACTGTTTCAGACATTTTTTATCCCTCCTACTGATCAAATTTAAATTTTACCCTAATCAACATTTACATTATATCAAATACGAAAAGTTATGCAAATTCAATTAGTAAAAAAGTGAAAGAGTAAACAAGAGAAGTATTTTAAATATCTATAAGCTTGTACAAAACAATAGAAATTTTTAATTTTAAATTTTACAGAAAAAGTGTTAACCTTAGATTTGTTGTTAATATACTTTTACGAATGAATAATATGTTCCATATATTGCCCTTATTAACGAGGTGTTAACATGAGAATAAAATTAGAAAATCTATCAAAAAAATTTGATACAGTAGATGCAGTGAAAAACCTTAATATAATTATTGAAGATGGAGAACTAGTTTCCATACTGGGTCCTAGTGGATGTGGAAAAAGTACTACTCTATTTTTAATAGCAGGACTTCATAAATTATCCTCTGGGGATATTTTTTTTGGTGACAAAAAGGTAAACGAAGTAGAAGCAGAGGATAGAGAAATAGGAATGGTATTTCAAAGCTATGCATTATATCCACATATGACTGTTTTAAAGAATATAATGTTTCCATTAAAAATGAAGAAGGTCCCTAAAAAAGAAGCAGAGGCTCAAGCAAAGGAAATAGCAGAATTAATGCATATAGATGAGCTACTAGATCGCAAACCATCTCAGCTATCAGGAGGACAACAACAGAGGGTTGCTATTGCAAGAGCCTTAGTTAAGAAACCTAAAATACTGCTTTTAGACGAGCCTTTGTCAAATTTGGATGCAAGATTAAGGATAGAGCTTAGAGATGAAATTAAGCACATACAAAAACAAGTTGGTATTACGACCATATTTGTAACTCATGATCAAGAAGAGGCTATGAGTATATCAGATAAAATATTATTGATGAAGGATGGAGAGTGTCAGCAATATGACACACCAAAAGAAATGTATATGAATCCTGCAAATGAATTTGTTGCAAGATTTTTGGGAAATCCACCTATTAATCTTTTAAGCGGGAAGTATTTTAAGGCTAATAATTCTATCAAAGTAGATGATTCAGATATAGAAATTAGTTTAGATAAATACACAGTTAATCTAAATAATAGCAAAGAACATGTGACAATAGGAATCAGACCTGAGGATATATATATAACTGACAAAGACTATTCTTTTATAGGGAATATTATAAGCTTACAAACTTTAGGAAAAGAAATATATGTAAAAACAAAAGTAGGTAAATGGGAGATTATTATGGTAGCTCCTTGGGACCAAGACTTAAGAATTGGAGATAGGATTGCTTTAGGGATTAAGAAACTTCATATCTTCTAGCCATAGTAAAAGAGGTGGTTTAAAGGTGAAAAAACCAGCATTAATAGAAAAGCTACTTAAAAATAAAGAGCTTAAAGCCTTGTTATATCTATTGCCAGCTTTGCTGATTATAACTGTATTTCAAATATATCCTATTTTAAAATCTCTTGCTATGAGTTTTTATACTGATTTTGATTATCTAACAGATGAAGTATACAAGAGAGGACTAGATAACTTTCAATATGTATTAACTGATCCAGACTTTTATCTGGCTCTTAAAAATACTTTTATATTTGTTTTAGGAGCAGTACCACTGTCCATAATCGCTTCTTTAGGCTTTGCTTTACTTTTGAATTCTAATATAAAGTTAAAGAATTTTTTTAGAAGTGTATACTTTATACCTTTTATCACATCTACTGTTGCTGTTTCAATAGTATGGCGGTGGATGTTTAATAAAGAATTTGGGATGGTAAATTCAATACTCATGATATTTGGTATAGATAAGATAAACTGGCTGACAAATCCTAAGATGACTATACCGATGCTAGTTTTATTAAGTGTATGGAAGGGAATGGGGTACAAAATAATTATTTTCCTAGCAGGGCTTCAGAATATAGATGAAAAATATTATTTAGCAGCTAAAATAGATGGAGCATCTGTATGGAAGAGATTTACTTCCATAACTATACCACTTCTTACTCCAACATTATTCTTTGTATCAATAACATCAGTAATTGGCTCTTTTAAACTGTTTGATGAGGTATTTGTCTTATACGATAAGCAGACAGGTCCCCTTAAGAGTGGGCTTACGATTGTCTATTATATATACAACAAATTTAACAGATATTGGCAGTTTTCAATAGCCTCAGCAGCAGCATTTGTTTTGTTTGTCATTATTCTAATATTTACCTTAATTCAGCTTAGGATTGGACAAAAGAAAACTAACTATTGATTTTTTAAATTGATCTTTTAAAAGGAAGTAGAAGGCAATGAAAAAAAGACTCTTATATAAAACAATTATATATATGCTTTTACTATTAGGGGCAACGTTTATTCTTTTACCATTTATATGGATGATTTCAACATCTCTTAAGCCATCCAATGAAGTTCTAATAATGCCCCCAAAGTGGATACCATCAAAACTAGTTTGGGAAAACTACAAGATTGCTTTTGAATCTGCTCCATTTAAAAGGTATTTCCTAAATAGTGTTTTTGTAGCTGCTATGGTTACAGTAGGTGAGCTAATTACAACTATATTAGCTGCATTTGCCTTTTCTAGGATTAAGTTTAGAGGAAGAGAGCTACTGTTTTCTATTCTAATAGCTACTATGATGGTTCCAGGAGAGGTTTTGATAATACCAAATTTTGTTACGCTAAGTAAATTGGGCTGGATAGATTCATATAAGGCTTTAATAATTCCTTGGTGTGCAAGTATATATGCAATATTTTTACTTAGGCAGTACTTTCTTGGAATACCTGAACAGCTATATTATTCAGCAAAGATAGATGGATGCTCTGACTTTAAATTTTTATGGCTAATAATGGTCCCATTGGCAAAGCCAGCTCTTATAACACTAGCAATACTTAAAATTATAAACAGCTGGAACTCATTTATGTGGCCACTAATAGTTACTAATTCAGAGCACATGAGAACATTGCCTGTAGCACTTTCCGCCTTTTCTTCTGAGGCAGGAATAGACTATAATGTGCTGATGGCAGCTTCTACAATGATCATAGTTCCTGTTTTTATAATCTATTTGATTCTCCAAAAGCACATAGTTGCAGGGATATCACGTACAGGTATAAAAGGATAATAGACTCACTGCACATTTGGTGAGTTTATATATAAAAAATTATGTAAAAAAACATGGAGGGATATTTGTGAAAAAGTTTTTAGCACTAGTATTATCATTAGTTTTAGTTTTGGGACTTGTTGCATGTAACAGTTCAAATACTGCAACAGGAAATGTAACAAACAATGAAGGTAGTCAAAATGGGACTACTGAACCAAAGGTTGAAGAAGCAAAAATTGCAACTGAAATTACCAGCCCAGTCGAAATTGAATTTTGGCATGCAATGGGTGGAGCAAATGGTGAAGCTCTCCAAAAACTAACAGATGACTTTAATGCAGCCAATGAAAATATAATTATAAAACTTGTAAATCAAGGCGGGTACAGAGATTTGTTTGATAAATTAATGGGAGCGGCAAAGGCTAAGCAACTTCCTGCAATAGCTCAAATATACTCAAATAGATTATCTTGGTATGTATCTAAAGGACTTGTAGAAGATTTAAACCCATATATAGAAAATGAAAAGGTTGGATTAACAAAAGAAGAAATTGATGATTTCCCAAAATTATTTTTAGAAGATGGTATATGGGATGGAAAGCAGTATGCTATGCCATTTAATAAAAGCCAAATGGTTCTTTACTATAATGTGGACATGCTTAATGAAGCAGGTTTAGAAGTACCGACAACATGGGACGAATGGAAAGAAGCAGCTAGAAAACTGACTGTAGATAAAGATGGAAATGGTGAACCTGAAATATATGGATTAGTTTTAGCAAATAATCTTTCAACTGATATAGCACCATGGGTTAAACAAGCAGGCGGAGAAATCATTAGTGAAAAAGAAGATAAGATTAACTTTAATACACCTGAAACAAAAGAAGCAGTAGAATTTTTAAATAGTATGATACAAGAAAAAATAGCAAGACTTGCAGGAGAAGATAAAAATGCTAACGTTCCACTACAACAAGGAAGAGCGGCTATGTGTGTAGCTTCAACATCATCAATTCCTTACTTGGAAAAAGATTCGATGGAAGGATTAAATTGGTTTGCAGCACCACTTCCAGGATACAAAACAAATGACCAATTATTCTATGGTACAAATGTGACTGTATTTAACACTTTATCACCAGAGGAAAAATTAGCAGCTTGGGAATATGTAAAATTCCTTACAAGCGTAGAAAGTACTGCATATTTCTCACAACAAACAGGATATCTACCTGTTAGAAAATCAGTACAAGAGTTAGATAGCTATAAAGCATTCTTAGAAGAAAAACCAGTAAAGGCCATTTCATTCCCAAGTATGGAAATTGGTTTCCAAGGTGCAAGAAATATTGGAGAAATAAATGCTCTTGATGTTTTAGGTGAAGAGTTAGACCTAGTATTCAGCAATGAAAAATCTATAGATGATGCTCTTAAAGATGCTCAAGAAAGAGGAGAAAGAGCAATGCAAGAGGCCAGAAATAACTAATTAAAAAAACACGACCATGTAAGTTGGTCGTGTTTTTTTAAACCTATAAAGCTCTTGATAAATCTTGATTATATAGTAAATTTTTTAAAACAAATATGAAGGTTTTTTATTATAATCTTTATTTTATTATTGGTTTAATTTTTTCCATAAAAGTAGCCATGTCATTCTTGTTATAATCAATAAGAGGAAAAGAAATATTATTATCATTAAGAATATTTTTTATCTCTTCTATCAGAATTCCACTTTCATCTGCTAATTTTATAGTGTTCAAAGTATCCTGAAGATAAGGATTGTTACCTAACTGTCCTCCCCATTTACCAGAGCATGTCTTATATATTCCACAAGTAGGACTACCCTCTATGCCAATTAGTCCAATTATTTCGTATCCATTTGCAAGATATTCTTTAATTTGCTCGAGATAAGGTTGAAATAGCATTCTACACATTTTCCTATAGTGAGGTGTGTCAAATTGCTCTTTTACATGCCCCCAACGTTTTAAGCCATAGCAAGTTAGTTCAGGACAAGGTAGTTGTATAATTCCAATTTCATTATCTATGAGCAAATTAATAAATTCTTTAATATCCCCAGGCGGATTAAATTCGATCTTTTTCACCTTTGATTTCTCATTTATCACGCAATGAGATAATAAAATGACTTTTTTAACTTTATCCAATTGGCTCACTCCTTTACTGAAATCACGCTATAAAAACATACTTACTAAATTCTATTATTCAGTACAGAGTAAGTCAAATTGTGTTTTTAAATAAGAAAGTCGCTATTTATCAATTTTTTCAATTGAAGTAATATGAATAACAGGCACAGTATGAGTATGGTCATTGTCCACTTCTTCAGTTGTCCCAATTTTTCCTGAAACTTTTACCCAATCATATTCATGTATATCTTCTGGCAAGTCAACATTGCTGAAATCAGCAGGTATATCAAATAGTAAGGATTCTTCACTATCAAAGAAATACTCTATTCCAACAGAATACCCATCTTCAAACTCAAAAAATTGTGTTTCTAAGGTATGAGTAGTATCTAAATAATCATTTATGTTTTCATGGATGTCAATTATTTTTAGCACAGTTTCATCATCAATAGATTTCTTTAATTCCTCGAACTGTTCTTGAATTAGTTTTGCTATTTCTTCCTCACTAAGCTCTATTGGCTGCGGATTATTCCCTGTTTGCTCAAAAGCCATTAAACCAATGGTGCCTACTGAACCTAATATCAGTGCAAGTACGATAGGTACGACTATGATAGCTTTTTTGTTAAATAATCTAGTTTTTTTCATCATATCACGCTCCATTATAGTAATATAAACATCTTAACATATTTTACTTAAAAATTAACCATATAATTGTGCTTTATTCTATGTATTATTATAGTATAATAATACATAATAGGACAAATTGTTTCAAAAACTTAGGAGGGATTGGCTTGGCAGATATAAAATATGAGATTATTCAAGAGATAGCAGTAATTTCTGGTTCAGCAAAAGGATGGACTAAGGAGCTTAACCTAATTAGCTGGAATGATAGAGAAGCAAAATACGATATTAGAGATTGGTCACCAAATAAAGAAAAAATGGGAAAGGGAATAACTCTAACTAAGGAAGAGCTAATTTCTCTGAGAGACGCATTAAACAAGATAAATCTATAATTTAATTGGGATGGGATAGAATGGAGAACAAAATAATTATATATACTGATGGAGCATGTTCGGGAAACCAGCATGATGAAAATGTAGGGGGATATGGGGCAGTACTTATTTATAAGGATAATAGAAAGGAAATATTTGGCGGTGAAGTTAATACTACTAATAACAGAATGGAACTAAAAGCTTGTATAAAGGCTTTAGAAGCTCTTAAAAGGAAAGACATACCTGTAGAAATACATACAGATTCTGCCTATTTATGCAACTGCTTTAACCAAAAATGGTATGTTAAGTGGCAAAAAAATGGGTGGATGAATTCTAAAAAGGAGCCAGTTGAAAATAAGGATTTATGGAGTGAGCTAATTGATTTAGTTAATAATTTTAAGAGCATTAGTTTTGTAAAAGTTAAAGGACATAGCGGAGTAGAGCTTAATGAGCTTGCAGATGCATTAGCCAATAGAGGTATGTCAGAATTAAAGAAATAATTTTGTAGCTTATGTGTAACAGATCTGTAACATCTTAGGCTTCAAAATAGAGTAGAATATATTTAGTAGACTTTTTTAAACAAAATTAGACAATATAACAAATAATTTTATGGAGGTCATCATAGCATATGAGGAAATATCTGATCTTATCAACATTAATTGTACTTGTATTAGCACTATCATTATTAGTTACAGGCTGTCAAGCATCAAAAGACCCATCTGATGGTAAAGTTGTACAAGCAGATACTATTGATGATGAGAAGAATGAACAAAAAGAAGAAAACAAAAATAAGGAAGAAATATCAGAAGAAGAAAAAAGAGCTGAGTATGAAAAGAAAATTGCAGAAAGAGAAGCTTTAGAAGAGCAAAGAAAGAAGGACCTAGGAGATTTTTATGTACCCTTGCTTCCACTAGATGATAATAGGGAGATAAAAAAGGTGGAAGCTAAGGGACTTTTTGTGACAGGCAATGTGGCTGGTATGCCTGTAGACAAGGCAAATGTACAGTTATATGCAGATTATACAAGAGCCTTACATGAAAAAAATAATACTAAGATTAATGAATTAAAATCTCAAGCGGACAATCTTAATAAATTTGAAAAAATATTAGGAATAGCTGTAGCTACAGAAATCAACACTTTAGTTATTGACGTAAAAGATGATGATGGACGAATGACATATAAAAGTAATATAGCAATTGTAGAACAGGTAGAGGCAGATAAAAACCCTAGAATTAAAGATGTCAAAGCATTGATAGAATTACTTAAGGAGTATGATATTTATCCTATAGCTAGGATTGTAACATTTAAAGACAAAAATTTTGCTAGCCATAGAACAGACCATGCTATTCAGTTAAAATCAGGAGGAGTTTGGAGAGATAATAAAGGTGTTGCATGGGTAAACCCATATGATAAATTTGTGTGGGATTATAATATAGCTATTGCAAAGGAAGCGGTACTGAATGGTTTTGAGGAAATCCAATTTGATTATATACGCTTTCCAGATAACGCAAAGAAATATAATCCTATAACAGATTTTCCAGGTAGAGATGGTAGAGCTAAGGATGAAGCAATAGAAGATTTCTTAGAATATGCAAAACAAGAATTGGAGCCTTATAAAGTAAATATAGCAGCTGATGTTTTTGGAGTTATCACAAAATCTTGGGATGACAAGCCAGAAGATATTGGACAAACCTGGAGGAAAATGGCTAGGAGCATAGATTATATGTGTCCAATGATTTATCCTAGTCACTACAGTACAGGCTGGTATGGATATAAAGTACCAGATCAAGAACCTTATGGGGTTTTAGCAGGAGCATTAAAAGAAGCCATTGAAAGAAATGCTTCACTAAAGAATCCCCCAGTAATTAGACCTTGGATACAAGGCTTTACAGCTACTTGGGTTCCAGGGTATATAAAATATAATCCGAAGGAAGTTAGAGAACAAATATTAGCTGGTAAAGAGCTTGGAATTAATGAATACCTAGTTTGGAACGCAAGTAATGTTTATGATCCTCTTGCTTATTTTCCAATGGAAGCAGAAAACAACGTCATACATCCAGCTAAGAGACCAGATAAAGAAAAGGACTTAATAGGTAGAACACCTGAAAGTGTATTAAAAGACTATTTAAGTGCAGAGAAGAATAAAGTTTATTCAAAGATGTATCTACTTACGCCAATTAAGGATAGAGTGTTTGATTATGAAGAATTTAAAGCTAGTATAGAGTCATTAAATCTAAAATTAATTAAATTTGACGTAAGAGAATATACTTTAATCGATGAAAACAATGCAGAAGTTAAGCTTTCCTATGAATACAGTCAGCAAATAGATGACAAAGAATTAAAAGCAGTAAATGAAGAAGATACATGGAAGCTTAAAAAGGAAAATGGGATCTGGAAAGTCGTAAGACCAGAAATAAAACCTGTAGAAGAACAAATACAGGCTACAAACTAAGATGTAAGATGCAATATTGTTATGACCCTTTGTCATGTTTAGATTGATCATAATCAACCTAAGAAAGCAAAGGGTCATATAGCTTTATATAAGCAATTTTCAGTAAGTAAATATATCATAGAATTGATTTCGGTATTTTGTTTATTGCTATATGGGAACTAATAAATTAAAATAGATATGGACTCATAAATACTTCAGAAAGAGTGAATATATTGTTTGGATACGTGACACCTTATAAAAGTGAACTAAAAGTTAGAGAATATGATATGTTTAAAGCATATTACTGTGGTCTTTGCAAGACCCTTGGAAAAGAGTTTAATAATATAGTAAGGTTTGGGTTGAATTATGACTTGACCTTTTTAGCCTTATTGTTATCTTCCATAGAAGAAGAGAAAGAGATAATAACAAGAGAAGGTTGCATAGCTAATCCCATAAAAAAGAAGTTCATAGTAAATACAAATAAACCCTTAATTTATACTTCAAATATGAGCGTTATGCTCATATATTATAAGTTGTTAGATGATTGGAAGGACGAAAAATCCATAAAGTCTTTAATAGGGACTATTCCCTTTCTTTTTCCACTTAAAAAGGCAAACAATACATATAATAGTAAAGCACATATTATAAAAGAGTGCTTAGATAGACTTACAGAATTAGAAAAAAATAAATGTAGTCGAATAGATGAAGCTGCAGACACTTTCGGTAAGCTTATGGAAGAAATATCAGTTCCAGACTATATAGAAGATAACAAGATTGAAAGAGTGCTTAAATGGATAGGTTACAATCTTGGAAGGTGGATATATATATTAGATGCTTTTAATGATATAGAAGAAGATATTAAGAATGCTAGCTATAATCCTATACTCATACAATATAACTATAAAGATAGTGAGGAAATAGATTATTTTAAAAATAGGGTAGTAGCACCGATAGAATTTTCGCTGATCATGTCTTTAGAGGCAATTGCAAAAAGTTTTGAAATTCTTAATATTAGAAAAAATCAAGGTATAATTGAAAATATAATATACATGGGAACTCGACATAAGATGGACCTTATACTAAATAAAAGGGAGGGCTTAAAGCATGAGAAATCCATATCAAGTTTTAGAAATTAGAGAAGGTGCTAGTGAAGAGGAAATAAAAGCAGCATATAAAAGGTTGGTTAGAAAGTATCACCCAGACCAATACGCTAATAATCCCTTATCAGACTTAGCAGAAGAAAAATTAAAGGAAGTAAATGAGGCTTATGATATATTAATGAAAAACAAAAGTAACTATAACAGAAATCAAGAGAGTAATAATTGGGATAACCAGCAATATAATAATAGTAGTTCAAATCTTTATTCACAGATTAGAGCTCATATTGAAAGAGGGAATATTAATCAGGCAGATCAAATGTTAGAAGGCATAACAAATAGAGATGCTGAATGGAATTATTTAAAGGGAATTATATTTTTAAGACGTGGATGGTATGACATGGCGTATCAGCATATTCAACTAGCAGTAAATCTTGAACCTTATAATATTGAGTATAGATCAGCACTAAATAACCTAGCTTCTAGAGCAAATACATATAGAGATGTGGGAACAAGCAGAGGCTATAGAAATGATCCTTCTTTCTGTGAGATATGTCAGTGCTTAATCTGTAGCGACTGCCTATGTGAATGTTTGGGAGGAGACCTTATAAGCTGTTGTGTTTTTTAGGAGGTAATATAATTGAGAAGATATACCAGTAAATCACAGAAAGTTGCTCTAGGTGGCATAGTGACTCTTTTATCAACTGTATCACTATATATATCTTCTATACTACCGACAAATAGACTTTTTTTCTTTGCTTTAAGTACATTTTTTCTTGCAGTGATTATTATTGAGAGTAATATTAGACTTGGAATATTAGTTTATTTTACTTCATCCATACTTAGCTTTATTTTAATACCAAATAAAACTATAGTATTACCATACATTATTTTTTTTGGTTATTATGCAGTACTAAAATCATTGATTGAAAGAATAAACATACTTGTGGTTGAATTGCTTATAAAACTGTTGTTATATAATTTATCTATCTATATTACATATAGTATTGTAAGTAGAGTTTTTATAGGAGATATAATAATTAAGCTTCCTGTATGGGCAATTTTTATACTAATGCAAGTCATATTCATAGTATATGATTATGCTTTTAGTCTAGGAGTATATTTTTATCGAAACAAGATAAGACCTAAAATAAGATGAGCAGCTAGCCACTCTAAGGAGTGGCATTTTATTTTCCTTTTATGATAAAAAACAATAATAAAAATGCATAAATATACGTTATGCATTTTTTATGCAAATCATAGAAAAAGAAGATTAAGCTTCTAATCAAAATGAAAACGTTACCTATTAATAAGAAATTATGTTATTTAATTATATTTATGCTAAATGTGATAAAATGCAAAATTTTAATATCTAAAATTTAAAAAAATTACTTGCAAATATATACGAAAAGATGTATTATTATAAAATCGATACAAAATTTAAGGGGGAATTCAAATGATAAAAAGATTAAAAAAAATTATTACTGCATCTATGATTTTATCAATAACAGTAATTGGACTTACTGGATGTGGAAAAGAAACAGATAAAATAGTACTTGGGACAAGTGCCGATTATCCACCATACGAATTTCATAAGGAAGTTAATGGAAAAGACACTATAGTTGGCTTTGATATAGAGATAGCTAAAGAAATAGCCAAAGATTTAGGTGTAGAGTTAGAAATAAAAGACATGGAATTTGGGGGATTACTAGCAGATTTAAAAACAAATAAAGTTGATTTTGTAATAGCTGGAATGACTCCTGATGCGGAGAGAGCAAAGGAAGTAGATTTCTCTACTATTTACTATAATGCAGAACACGGACTAGTGATTAACAAAAAGGATATTGATAAATACAAAGATATATCTGACTTAAAAGGTAAAATCATAGGAGTTCAAAAAGGTTCAATTCAAGAAGATATAGCTACAGAGCAAATCGAAGGTGCACAAATAAAAGCTCTTGGAAAAGTATCTAACTTAATACTTGAGCTAAAAACAGGAAAGGTAGATGCAGTTGTAGTAGAACAACCTGTGGCTGGTGCATATGTTAAAAATAACGCTGAACTATATATGACAGATATTATATTCAAGGATGAAGAAGGTGGCTCGGCAGTAGCTGTAAAAAAAGGCAATAAGGAATTATTAGATTCAATAAATAAAACAATAGAAAGACTAATAAAAGAAAATAAAATAGACGAATTTGTTTTAAATGCAACTGAAAGCATAGATAATGAATAGGCTAATGAGTAATTAGTCCTCATATTCAGTAGGAGGTAAAGAAGTGTTAGACTTTAGTTTCTTAAGTAAATACTATATGTTTTTTCTAATAGGAGTAAAAAACACTGTTATAATAGCATTCTTTTCAGTAATCTTTGGAGTAGTGTTAGGAACTCTATTAGGATTAATGAGGCAATCTAAAATTAAAATATTGAAGATAATTGCAACAGCCTATATAGAATTCGTTAGAGGTACACCTCTTCTGGTTCAGCTATTTATAGTATATTACGGCTTACCAATTAATCTTTCGACAGTACCAGCGGGTATTGTAGCTTTGACACTAAATAGTGGTGCATATGTAGCTGAAATTATCAGAGCTGGAATCGAAGCTATTGATAAAGGTCAAATGGAAGCTGCAAGATCTTTGGGTATGTCTCATGTCCAGTCAATGAGATATATAATACTTCCACAGGCATTAAAAAACATACTACCTGTATTGGGAAATGAGTTTATAACTATTATTAAGGAATCTTCTATTGTATCTGTTATTGGTGTGCCTGAGATAATGTACAATGCTGAGACGGTGAGGGGAAATACGTTTAAGCCCTTCGAGCCTCTACTAGTAGCAGCAGTGTTATATTTTGTATTGACCTACACTTTATCGAAGTTAGTTGGTAAACTTGAGAGGAGGCTAAAAAATAGTGATTAGGGTAAGAAATCTATGTAAAAAATTTGCTGACCTAGAGGTTTTAAATAATATAAGCACAGATATTAATAAAGGTGAGGTCCTTGTAATTATAGGTCCTAGTGGTTCAGGGAAAAGTACTTTTTTAAGATGTCTTAATCTTCTTGAAGAGCCTACATCAGGAGAAATAATTTTTGAAGGAACTTCCATAACAAGTAAAGACAATGATATAAATTTACTAAGACAAAAGATGGGTATGGTTTTTCAACAGTTTAACTTATTTCCTCATTTAACAGTATTAGAAAATATAACAATAGCGCCTATAAAAGTCAAAGGTATGTCTAAAGAAGAAGCAGAAAAAATTGCTTTAAACCTTTTAAAGAGAATAGGTCTAGAAGATAAAGCAAATGCGTATCCTCAAAATCTTTCAGGAGGACAAAAACAAAGAATAGCTATAACCAGAGCTTTAGCAATGTCCCCAGATGTGCTTTTATTTGATGAACCTACATCTGCATTAGATCCTGAAATGGTTGGAGAAGTGCTTGATGTAATGAAGGATTTAGCTAAAGATGGAATGACTATGATAGTGGTTACTCATGAAATGGGTTTTGCTAAAGAAGTTGCAGATAGGGTTTTTTTTATGGACAATGGGTATATAATAGAGGAAGGAGCTGCGGGCGAAGTTTTTAAAGCACCTAAAAGTCAAAGGACTAAAGACTTTCTTGCTAAATTGCTAGTTTAGCAAGAGAGTAAATATATATCCTAGTAAAGCAAATATTATTTTTTTGTCAACAATTTATGACAGAAACTTAACTTTATTTGATGTTTATTCTATTGCCCTTTAGAAAACTCCTAGATATAATTTGAATTGTACTGATACTTAAATACAATGTCTAAGGAGTGGGGCCATGCAGAATATTATAGCAGATAAAGGCAAAAAAAGAAGTCCTTATCTAGATACGATTGCCTTTCTTGCATTATTGGTAACGTTTTTTGGTTACATAGGCAGTAAAATGGGTATTAGCAATATGTTTTCGACAATAATGGCAACAGCTTATGAACTTTTAGTAGACACAGTATTATATATAATGGCAATAGCAGTACTAGCAGGAGCTTTTGGCAAGTTAGCCACAGAGTTTGGATTGGTAAAGTTATTAAATAAGATATTTTCACCACTTATGAGACCTTTATACAATCTTCCAGGAGTTGCATCACTTGGAATAATAACTACTTATCTTTCAGATAATCCTGCTATTATTTCATTAGCAAAGGATGATGAATATATAAGCTACTTCGAAGAATATGAAACTCCGTGTTTATGTAATCTTGGAACTTCATTTGGTATGGGACTGATTGTCACTACCTTTGTTATTGGATTAGGTTATTTTAAAGAAGCAATAGTAGGAAACTTAGGTGCAGTTATTGGTAGTATAGTAAGTGTAAGGATTATGTCCCATAGATCAAGAAAAGCATTGGGTATAAGTAAGGCTACTGTAGAAAAAAACTTAAGCAAAAAAGATTTATCAGATACACTGATTGAAAGAACTGAAGGTAGCTTTTTTGAAAGATTTCTTACTGCATTTCTTGAAGGAGGTAAACTTGGGGTAGATATAGGGCTTGGTATCATTCCTGGTGTACTTGTAATATGTACTATCATAATGATATTGACCTTTGGGCCATTAGATCCTTCTATTGGCTATCAAGGTAAAGCTTTTGAAGGAGTAGGTTTATTACCTAAAATTGGAGAAATAATTGCTCCTGTATCCAAGATATTATTTGGATTTGAAAGACCAGAAGCAATAGCATTTCCTGTAACTGCTCTTGGTGCAGTGGGAGCTGCATTGAGTTTAATGCCAAACTTTTTACAAAGTGGTATTATCGGTCCAAATGAAGTTGCAGTGTTTACAGCTATGGGAATGTGCTGGAGTGGCTTTTTAAGTACACATGTTGCAATGCTTGATGCATTAGGACATAGGAAACTAATTTCAAAGGCTATAAGTAGTCACTTTATTGGAGGAGTAATTGCTGGCATATCAGCTCATTATATTTTAGTACTAATAAATTTTTTAAGTAAACTGACCTAGGTGTTTAGGTTAACGAGATAAAAGATATTGACAACTTAACATAATAAGATTATAATATTTAAATATAATTAACATATTAAAAGACTATGACTAGAAGAGTAGAATAAAGGATATGTTCAAGAGAGTCGGCAGTGGTGGGAATCCGATACATTACTTTATTTGAAGAACATCTATGAGTTGCTAACCGAAATCTTAAGTGAAAGTAGGCCTAGACGGAACCAAGCCGTTATACCTTGGACAGTATCGATAATTTTCTGTACTGATAGAGTGAGCTATTATTTAGCTAATTTAGGTGGCACCGCGGAAGCATATGCTTTTCGTCCTTATTATATGGATGAAAGGCATTTTTATTTTTTTGATATATTAACATGAAAGGAAGAAGAAAGATGTATAAAGATCTTATAGTACCAGATGGATATAAACCAAGTTTAGATGTAATTAATACAGAAATAGCAATAAAAGAAATAAAAGACTGTTTTGAAAAGGAACTTGCCAGAGAATTAAATTTGATAAGAGTATCGGCTCCACTATTTGTTAGAACAGAGACCGGTCTTAATGATAATTTAAATGGAACTGAAAAACCAGTTTCTTTTGATATGAAGTATGATAATTCAAAACTAGAAATAGTTCATTCTCTTGCAAAATGGAAAAGAATTGCCCTCGAAAAATATGGATTTAAACCAGGCTCAGGTCTATATACTGATATGAATGCTATTAGACCTGAAGAGGAATTAGATAATATTCATTCTATTTATGTGGATCAATGGGATTGGGAACTAGTTATAGAAAAGAGTCAAAGGACAGAAGAGTATCTTAAAGATATGGTCAGAAGAATTTATAATGTCTTTCTAAGAGTAGAAAAATATATTACAAATATTTATCCTCAATTGAAAAAGAACCTACCTAAAGAAATTGCATTTATCACAACACAAGAACTAGAGGATATGTATCCTAACTATACTCCAAAAGAAAGAGAGTATGCTATAGCTAGAGAAAAGAAGGCGGTATTTCTTATGAAAATTGGCGATTTATTGAATTCAGGGAAGAAGCATGATGGAAGAGCTCCTGATTATGATGATTGGAATTTGAATGGTGATATAATTTTTTGGAACCCTATACTTAATCAAGAGATTGAGTTATCATCCATGGGGATTAGAGTAGATGAGAAAGCTCTACTTGAGCAATTGAAAAAGTCTAATTGCGAGAATAGGCTGAGTTTAGCCTATCATCAAATGCTTATAAATAATGAATTGCCATATACAATAGGTGGCGGAATAGGACAATCAAGAATATGTATGTTTTTTCTTAATAAGGCTCATATTGGTGAAGTACAGGCATCTGCTTGGCCCGAAGATATGGTTAGAAGTTGCGAAATGGCAAATATATTTTTGCTTTAGTGATAATATGATTACTATATGAATCATTGATGCTCAGTGATTTTCTTGAGAAGGTATACATCTTACTATTTTCATGTTATTATTGATAATAGTAAGAAGTACTTTATAAGGAGAGATACTTGTGGATATGAATAAAATGAATAAGTTTTTTGTGGTTTTGGGAATAGGCATAGGATTATTAGTATCTAGCTTGTTAAATATAGCATATCCTAAAATAAAATATATAGATTATTCGGAAGCACAGATTATAGAAAAGGCTAAGGAATTAGGAATGGTATCTCTAAAAGAGGTCATTTCTATGAATGAAAAAAAATCGGCAGAAACAGCTTTAACTAAAGAAGATACAAATCTTATAAAAGAGGAGCCCCATCCTATAGAATTTGTTATTAATAAGGGTGAGAACAGTGAGCAGATTGTAGATAAGCTATTTGAAAAAGGTATTATAAAAGATAAAAAAGAGTTTACTGATAAAATAATTGAAGAAGGTCTTCAAAAGAGATTTAAATATGGAATCTATGAGCTAGAGCCTGAGATGGACTACGAATCCTTAATAAAAGTATTAATGGGCAAATAAGTTTTTGGTCGTAGTCTATCTTAGGCAAAACTAAAGAGGCTTTACTCTAATGATGAATAGAATTGCTTAAAATTATCCTATTAAATATGCTATGAATTAAAGGCTTATCCAGACAAAATAATTTTATGACTTCAATCTTACTTTTTGTAAGTAGTATATTATAAAAATAGAATTAGCATTATAAATATGATAATCAATACCATCCAACCTAAAAAATTATTTTGTCCAGTAATGAAGGCTTCTTCTTCATTAGTGCTTTCAACGAGTTCAATATCGTCGCAAGTATCATGTTGCGATATATATTTATTTTGCATATTACTATTATTTGTTTCTTTCATTACTGCACCTCCACATTATGTTCAATATATATTATGAAATTTCATATGTAGTGTGACAACGCAAAATTCATATAAAATAGAATATTTTAATGCAAATTGATTTATACTATATAGTGAATTTAGGCTTAAAATTTGGGAGTTAAAGGAGCGATGCTATGCAAAATAACGTTAACTTTGAAGAAGTAAAGCAACGGTTTAGAGATGCAGACTTAGATGGGAAGATTCAAATTTATACTACTACTCAAGGACTATCTGTAGAACAATTCAAAGAATTGCTAAGGATGTTTCCAATTCAGCATTTAGATAAATTAGAAAAGGCAATGTCATAAAAAACCCGATGCTTCGGGTTTTTTTGTGGAGAAAAACATATGATGATATAATAAATATTATAATATTGAAATTATTCTTGAAATATTATATAGTTTTAGAGTGGATATTTATTGAAAATTGCAGAAATAGGGGGAATATCGTGGAAAATATTATAGTTGATTTTGCGCAAAAAATTGTTATGGAAAATGTATTGCTATCATATTTATTTTTCTTTGTTTCCCAGTCGCTTCAAGTGTTATTTCCACCTTATCCTGGAGATATGATACTTATTTTAGAAGGCTATTTATCTGAGATTGCTCATTTGAATATATATCTAGTAGTTGCAAATGCAGTCACATCAACATCACTTTCTTCAATGCTCTTATATAATATAGGTAGAAAAAAACAAGAGAGAATACTACAATCTAAAATTGTGACTTTTTTATTTTGTACTAGTAAAATTACTAAATTAAATAATCTTTTTAGAAGACTAGGTGCTTTTGTGATAATATTAAGCAAATTTATACCTGGAATTTTTTCATTAACTGTGCTCTCAGCAGGAGTATTTAAGGTTAAGAAAGGATCTGCATATACAGCAATAGTAGTTATATCTTTTTTTCATAACTTTGTATTAATAGCTTTAGGTAAACTGGTTGGGGAGAACTGGAAAACTATCTTAAGAAAAATGGATGTTTATAACAGATATATTATTATTATTGCTGTTATAGGATTTGTAATATACTTAATTATGCTCCAACTGAAAAAGAGATTATTGGATTAAAACGGAGGATTTGTGATGAAAAAATCTACTTTATTCACTATACTTATATCATTGTCATTGCCAATAGTATTGCTACTAACTGATGTAGAAATTATAACTTTTGATTTAGACTTTTATGAAAGGAAGTATGATGAGTATAATATTCCCGAAGTAACTGGTATAGAAAAGAAGAATCTTATGACTATTACTGGTGAAATGTTGGACTATCTAAAGAATAATAGAGAAGATTTAATAATATTCGCAGAAGTAAATGGTAAAACTGAACAGGTTTTTAAAGAAAGAGAAATATTGCATATGATAGATGTGAAAGATTTGTTTTCAAATGGATATATTATTAGAAATGCTATGCTAGTTGTTTTTCTCATATCTTTAAGTTGGCTAGTTATTTATAATAGAAGAGCGATTGGAAAAGCTTTAATCGCTTCCTCTGTGTGGCCAATGGTCTTAATGTGTATTTTAGCTGTATTAATGTATGTAGACTTTCATAAATATTTTACATATTTTCATTACATATTTTTTACCAACGATTTATGGTTATTGGACCCAAATACAGATATACTTATCCAAATGTTGCCATTAGAGTTTTTTAGCAGTATAGCATTTAAGATATTAGCTTGTTTTGTTGTTGAACTATTAATTGTACTAGTAGGCGGAATTATACTTAATAAAAAAAGAATTACGAACTGAAGTAACTTTTAATCCAATCTTGTTATTATTCCTTTAAATCTGGAGATAATCTAGAATAAAGGAGGGTAATAATATGAATATTAAGATTGTAAAAGGTAATGTATTAAAGCAATCTAAGAAACTTATTAATGGCTTTAGATTAAGACGATATTATAGTGAAAATTCTAGAACAGGGAAGACTTATATGGCAATTATTTTGGATAAGCTAATACTTAGAGTGATTGCTTTTATAGGTTTTATTCTTATTTTTTACTTCATAAGTGAAAGTATACTTTTTTCAATTATAATTTCTATTCAGATATTTATATTATATAATTTTATTTTGTATAAAATAAACAAAAGTAGGATGCAAAGGAAAATGGATATAGTCAATCAACAGGTAGTTTTAAAGAAAACTCATAAAGAACTTTTAAATCAGACTCCACAGGATTTTTTAGACTATATAATTAACGTGTTAGAAAAATACGGATTTGATAGTATTACAAGAGTGAATGGAAAGGAATTAGATTTAATTGGTATTATATCAGATAGAAAAATTGGCATTAAATGCCTACAATATGATAATGACTATAAAGTAGGAGTAGATATAATAAGAGACTTTTATGTTGGTCTTAGAAATCATGAATTGAGTGAAGGAGCGATTATTACAGCATCATCTTTTTCATTGGATGCTGAGAACCTATTAGCCAAACTGAAAAAATATGCTCATATTCAACTAGTTGATATTGAAGGTTTACTTGAAATAATGAAAAAGGCCGATTTATATCCATCAGAAAAAGAGATAAAAAAGATAATGCTAGATGAAGTTTCTGATAACAGATTGAATTTTAAAAGATATAAGGATGTTGTATTGTCAAGAGGAAAGATAATAAAATATATACTTCTAGGAATTTCTTTGATCATATTTGGAAGGTTTACGCCATACTCTACTTATTATAATATTGTTGCAATAATTATTTTTTTCATGGCTGTAGCTTCATTAATTGTATTAATAGTTAGCCTATTTAAAGTGAATGAGGAAAAACATGAAAATAAGGTTTTATAGTTTTTCTATATTTACAAGTTTAATTTATTAGTGTAATATATATATGTTAACGACAGAGTAGGTAAAGCACGTTAAGTGTTAAAGGATGGGAAGTTGCCTTTAAACGAAAGGTTCACATTTTGTGAATCTGCGATACTTTACCGCATCCGCTGTTACATTAGGGAGCTTACCTCTCTTTAATGTGACAGTCTACTGTCACTTGAAAGAGAGGGAGGTGAAGTAAGTGAATAATAAAAGGTTGCTTAATACTAAAGCATTAGTTGGTGCTAGCTTACTTACAGCTATAAGTATTGTATTAACTAGAGTGTTTTCAATTATGGTGCCGTTAGGAGGATTACCAGCACTTCGAATTGAATTTGGTCCAATTCCACTTATTATATCAGGAATCTTATATGGCCCATTTTGGGGTGGACTTGCTGGTATTATTGCAGACTTAATAGGTGTAATGATTAATCCAATGGGCGCATTTTTCCCTGGCTTTACAATAAGCAGTATGCTATGGGGAGCAATACCAGGGGTTTTAAATTTGCTAGTTAAGAGAAATAAACTTAGAATTAATTATAATATTATAAATGGAGCAGTACTTACTATGATTGCTACTGGTATAGTATTTGTTTTATTTGATAATAAGGTTATAGCTGTAAAAGATGGGGCATATTTTATTTATGATAAACCAATGTCTATTATATATCCTATACTTTATATTCTTGTAGTAGGATTTTTTATTGCAATTCCATTTTTTATGACAAGGAAAAAAGAAACTAGAGACAATGTATATTCTATAGACAAAATAGCTTTCATGATAAGTGTCTCATATATTGTTATATCCTTAGGATTGAATACATTATGGTTATCAATAATGTTTAATAAAGGAGTTATAGCATTTTTACCTGGGAGAATCCTTGCAGCCATTGTAATGATTCCACTTCATACAACTATAATCTACACACTGTCAAAATCATTTAAGTATATAAAAGCTAGATAATTATTAGGCTACTAGTTCAAGCTAGTAGCCTAAGTTTTAATTAAGGAGGTTTTTATGAAAAAGGTATTAGCGATTATGGGTAGCCCAAGAAAAAACATGAATACAGATAGACTTCTAGATAGAGTTATAGAAGGATTAAAAACTAATAACATAGAACTAAAAAAGATCTATCTGAAAGACCTAGAGTTTTCGTCTTGCATTTCCTGTGGCAATTGTGAAAGAACAGGTGGTTGCTTTATGAATGATGATATGAAAAACATATATGAGGATTTTAATAATAGCGATATAATTATAATCTCTTCACCCTTATACTTTAATACTGTCAGTAGTTTAACTAAAATGATGATAGACAGATGCCAAGTATATTGGTCAAGTAAATATATTTTAAAAAATCCATCTATAGATGTAACTAAAAAGAGGATAGGAATGTTTATTTGTGTAGGTGGAGCACCAAAAAGAGAAGGACATTTTGATGCTTGTATTCCAGTAATGGACTTATTCTTCAAGGCAATTAATACTGAGTATAGAGAAAATATCTTTGCTTCTCATACAGATGAAACACCAGTATGGGAAAGGAAAGAGCTTATGGATCTAGCTTTTGAAAAAGGAAAAGAACTAGGAAATTAGAGATAAAGTACTAATAGCTTAACTATTTGATTTTTATGTTCAAAAGGATTATAATTTTCTTGTAGAGGATGAACTTAAAATTAGGAGGAATAGGATATGAAAAATACGCTACCGATAGCATTGTCAAATAGACATGCCCATCTAAGTAAGGAACATATAAAAATACTCTTTGGAGAAGGATATGAGCTTAAGAAGTTGAAAGATTTATCTCAACCAGGGCAATATGCTTGTGAGGAAAAGGTAGATGTAGTAGGACCAAAGAACACATTAAAGGGTGTAAGGATATTAGGGCCTGCTAGAAACAATACTCAGGTAGAAGTTTCTTTGACTGATGGCTTTACACTAGGGGTAATACCACCTGTAAGAGATTCTGGAGATTTAGCTGGCAGTCCAGGGGCTAAGCTAGTTGGTCCAAAAGGAGAGGTGGAAATTGCAGAAGGAGTTATAGTTGCAGCTAGACATATACATATGCATACTACAGACGCAGAAGAATTCGGAGTAAAGGACAAAGATAGAGTAAAAATAAGGGTTAATGGAGACAGGGGTTTAGTATTTGAAAACGTTTTGGTTAGAGTACATAAGGATTACGCATTAGAGATGCATGTAGATGTAGACGAAGGAAATGCTGCAGCAGTTAAGAATGGTGATATGGTAGAATTAATAAAATATTAGCGGAGGGAAATACATGAAAAAGATTGCTTCAATGATTGATCATACAATATTAAAACCTGAGACTACCAAGGAAATGGTGAGAAAGGTTTGTGATGAAGCAAAAGAATATAAATTTGCATCAGTTTGCGTTAATCCATACTATGTAAGCTTTGTAAAAGAGCAATTACAAGGGACTCAAGTTAAAGTTACTTCAGTAATAGGTTTTCCACTAGGAAGCACTACAAAAGAAGTAAAAGCCTTTGAGGCGAAAGACGCTATAGAAAATGGTGCTGATGAGCTAGACATGGTTATTAATATAGGTGCACTTAAGAATAAAGAATATGATATAGTGAAACAGGATATAGAAGCAGTAGTAAATGTTGCAAAAGGAAAGGCGTTAGTTAAGGTTATTATTGAGACTTCACTGCTTACAGATGAAGAAAAAGAAATTGCATGCAGATTATCAGTAGAGGCTGGTGCAGATTACGTGAAAACATCTACTGGCTTTAGTACTGGAGGAGCTACTGTAGAAGATATTAAGTTAATGAGAAGGGTAGTAGGACCAGACATTGGAGTAAAGGCATCAGGTGGAATAAGAGATTCAAAAAAGGTCAACGAAATGATAGGAGCTGGTGCTTCAAGAATAGGTGCTAGTTCTTCTGTAGAAATAGTTAAAGGCTTAGAGGCATCTGACAATAGCTATTAATAAGAATATTATAAACCAGTAGAGTAGCAGACATATTTTATATTAGCTACTCTACTTTTCATTTAATTTACTTGTTTGTATATAACTATGGGTTGTAGTTGAAAGTATTGTGTAGGATACAATATAATATAATAATATTAAGTATGATTACTAAAAATGGAAAGGATGATTTGATGAGAGTTCAATATCTTAGTCATGCTGTAGTTTTAATTGAAGGTAAAGAAATAAATGCAGTAATTGATCCATTTATTTCTGGAAATCCAAACTGTCCAATCAAGGTTGATGATTTAAAGAATATTACACACATATTTATAACTCATGGTCACGGAGATCATTTGGGAGATACAGTTGAAATTGCAAAGAAATGGGGGGCTACAGTAATCTGTAATTTTGAAATTGGAAATTATTTAGCTAGATACGATTTAAACATACATACTATGCATATTGGAGGAACATATAATTTTGGATTTGGAAAGGTTAAGATGACACCAGCACTACATGGTTCTGGAATAACAGATGGAGAAGAAATTATTGATGGCGGTAATCCTTGTGGGTTTGTAATTGAAATAGAAAACAAAAAAATCTACCATGCAGGAGATACGGGGCTTACATTAGATATGCAGCTGTTAGAAAGTGAAGACATAGACTTAGCTTTTATTCCAATAGGTGGGAATTATACAATGGATATAGAGGATGCAGCAAAAGCAGTAGGCTTTATTAAACCCAAAGTTGTAGTGCCTATGCATTATAATACTTTCCCAGTAATAAAAGCTGATCCAACTGTATTTGCAGGCAAAGTAAAGGAAGCAAAAGTAAAAATACTATCTTTTGGGGAAAGTATCGAGCTTTAAGGAACATCTTTTTAGTTAACAGCACGCTTATTGAACATTTTTAGACTGTTAGTGCACAGGAGGTAATAAAAAGCATGACAATATCAAGTTTTCTTAAGCTCGTAGAAATTCAAACAAAAGCAGCTAGTGTAATTCCATTTTTTCTCGGAACAGTCTACACTATTTATAGGTTCAATAGCTTCAATCCAAAGAATTTTATCATAATGTTTGTATCATTAATTACAGTAGATATGGGAACTACAGCTATTAACAATTACATGGATTATAGAAAGGCTATAAAGAAGTACGGATATAATTATGAAAAGCATAATGCAATAGTTAAGTATAAATTAAATGAATCTGTAGTAATTGCTACTATAGTGTTATTATTTTTAATAGCCATAGTTTTTGGTATCCTCTTATATATAAATACTAACTTCATTGTTTTAATACTTGGAGCTATATCTTTTGGAGCATCAGTGCTATATTCTTATGGACCTATACCTATATCTCACATGCCATTAGGAGAAATATTCTCGGGGCTATTTATGGGTTTCGTAATAGTGTTTATTTCAATTTTTATTCATGTATATGATAATAATATTATTTTTTATACATTCACAAATGGAGTTTTAAATCTTGGACTTAATATGAAAGAATTCTTGTATATATTTCTGTTATGCATACCAACCATTAATGGAATTGCAAATATAATGCTAGCTAACAATACCTGTGATATGGAAGATGATATTGTAAATAAAAGATATACCTTACCAATTTTCATAGGAAAAGAAAAGGCATTAAGGCTATTTAGAACATTGTATATAGCTGCGTATTTGGATGTAATTTTACTTATACTCTTGGGAGTAGTTCCTATAGTTTCGGTAATATCTTTACTTACATATATACCAGTAAGCAAAAATATAAAATTGTTTTTTGAAAAGCAAACCAAAAAAGATACATTTGTTTTAGCAGTCAAAAACTTTATGATTTTAAATATTGTACAAGTTTTTGCTATAGGAATAGGGGCTTTGTTCAAATAATTTGTATAAAAAAACATGTGCAAGTCACATGTTTTTTGCTATATATTTGAATGTGAAGTTTTTGCTTCAATTATAAGCTCTTGTTCGTAAATGTTCCTAGTCTTATATAACATTAAGCTTAATAAAAATCTACAAATTAAGTCAACACCTAGTACAATCCATATCGCTTTAATATCAAGCTTAAAATAATTTGTCATTAAAAGCGCAAATGGTATCCTAATTCCCCATATTCCAACACCTGCAACTATCATAGGAACCCTAGTAAAACCTGCACCTCTTAGAGCGCCGTTTAAAACTCCTGAGATATTTTGAGGAATTTGCACTAGACCCATAATAACAAGATATACAGAACCTATTTTTATTACTTCTAGATCATCTGTTAATAGTCTCATAACTCCCCCTGGAAAGAAAATTAGAATTCCTGCAGTGAATATAGTTATGAGTAAAGTTCCTTTTATAAGCTCCCTGAAATAAATTTTACCTAATGTTTTATTTTTTGAGCCTAATGCTTGACCTATAAAAGCTGTAGCAGCAATACCAAAACCTGCTGCGGGCATATAGGAGATCGATTCTGCTTGGAGTCCTAGTTGATATGCAGCTAGTGCAGTTTCTCCAAAAGATAAGATAATCTTAGTTAATATAATAGCTGATATTTGCCAGAATATTGATTCAAAAGCACTGGGCATTCCGACTTTATAAACTGAGAATATTTCTTTGAAATCTAACTCAAAGAAGCTTTTATTATACATTGTGCCAAGAACACCATTTTTATCAAATAGAACATATAATCCCAATAAGGCAGCAGTTGCTTGAGCAATAACAGTTGCCAATGCTGCTCCCTTAAGACCTAATGCTGGCAACCCAAATTTTCCAAAAATAAATACAAATCCACATGCGATATTTACTATATTCATTATAAAAGCAATTTTCATAGGGGTTTTTGCATTACCCATTCCTTGCAATACTCCTGTTACCACAAGAGAGATTGCTAGAAAAGGCAGTCCCCATGAGACTATTTTTAAATAAGAAGTAGCACTAGCCATAAGTTCTGTAGAAGGATTAAATATACTTAAAAGAGATGAAGCCTTCCAGAAGATAATTTGCTGAAAAATTATTACTAATACAATAGTAGACAAAAGTGTTTGTTGCACTACACTCTTTAGTTTTTTAATATTATTTGCTCCATAGGCTTGGGCTACAAAAACAGATGCTCCAGTAGTTACTCCTTTAAATAATGCCCAAACAATTTGAGTTAGTCTTTGACTGATTCCTAGTGCTCCTACAGCTATTGCATCAATTCTTCCAATCATAGCCATAGAAACAAAGCCAGCCAGCATTTGAAGGATGTTTTCCATAGTAATTGGTAAAATCATTGATAATATTTTATTTCTAATTTCTTTTGAATTTGTCTTTATGCTTTCATTCATTTTTCTTCTGCCCCTCTACAATTCAATCAAACTATCATTAATTATATAACAAAATTAATAAATAATCTGTTTTATTTACTTAATATTTGCTTCATCTGTTTCCCTATTTCTTACTTTCATTTTTGCCACAAAAAATATAGTACATCAATTTGCCTCTCTAATCAAATCATATTTTCATTTAAAAAGATAATAAAGAAGAGTATCTGATAAAAAAATATGGAATTTTTTTGAAGATTAAAAAAGTTAAGTTCTGTAAATAAAATTATCAATGGAATGCCTCTATTCATAATAAAAAAGTTTGTTTTTTTAACCATTTAAGATAATATAGTTATATATACATAATTTTATAAAAAAGGGGTTGTTGAGATGGAAAATGCACTAAAGCCACGTAAAGAAATAGATGTATCATTAACTTGGGACTTATCCCATATCTTTAAAACAGACGAAGAATATGAAGTGGCAATGAAAGAAATTGTTGAAGAGTCAAAGACTATGGAAAGTATATACAAAGGTAAGCTAGATGATCCAGAAATTATATTAGAATGTATTGAAAAAGCAGAGAAGTTATATATTAAAGGAATACTGACAGGCACCTATGCTTCTCTAGCATTATCAGTAGATCAAACCAATACTGATAGTCAAATGAGAGCATCGAAAAATGATATGGTACTTTCAGAAGCCTTTAGTAGACTTACCTTTATTGAAAGTGAATTAAAGGAAATAGATGACAGAATACTTGATGAAGCTATGAATAAAACAGAAAAGTATAGGATTTTTCTTGAAGATATAAAGAGAGGTAAACCCCATAAACTGCATCCCGAGGTTGAGAAAGCTCTTGCAAGTCTGTCACCAATATTAGAGTTTCCTTATGCTTTATATAATCAAGCTAAATTAGCAGATATGAGCTTTGACAATTTTGAAGTAAATGGCAAAGAGTATCCTCTTAGCTTTGTATTATTTGAAAATACTTACCAAGGTGAAAAAAGTACAGAAGTAAGAAGAAAAGCATTTAATGCATTTTCAAAGAAAATTAAAGAGTATGAAAATACAGTATCATCTGCATATCAGACTCAACTTCAAAAAGAAAAAATCATATCTGCAATGAGAAAATTTGATTCTGTTTTTGACTATTTATTATTTGAGCAGAAGGTTGATAGAGAGCTTTATGATAGACAAATAGATGTAATAATGGAAAAGTTGGCACCTCATATGAGAAAATATGCAGGACTTATTAAGAGAATATATGATTTAGACGAAGTTACATTTGCAGACCTTAAAGTATCCATAGATCCAGATTACGATCCTAAGGTAACCATAGAAGAATCTAAAAAGTATATTAAGGGTGCACTATCTATTATGGGTGAAGATTATCTTAACTTAGTTATGAGAGCCTATGATGAAAGGTGGATAGATTTTGCTCAAAACATAGGCAAATCAACGGGAGGCTTCTGTGCAACACCTTATGGAGTGCATGCATATATTCTTCTTTCATGGAATGGACTTATGAGCGAAGTATTTACACTAGTTCATGAATTAGGTCATGCAGGGCATTTTATGTTATCGCAACAGCACAATAATTTATTCAACGAATCTCCATCACTATATTTTATAGAAGCCCCTTCAACTATAAATGAAATGCTTTTAACTAATTATCTAATGAAGCAGCAGGATGACCCTAGATTTAAGAGATGGGTGCTATCATCAATGGTAAGTAATACCTATTATCATAACTTTGTTACACATTTACTTGAGGCTGCTTATCAAAGAGAAGTTTACAAAATTATAGATGCAGGTGGAAGTGTTCATGCTCAAATGCTTAGCGAAATCAAGAAAAGTATATTAGAAAAATTCTGGGGAGATTCTGTAATTATTAATGAGGGAGCAGAATTGACTTGGATGAGACAGCCTCACTATTATATGGGACTTTATCCATACACATATAGTGCAGGACTTACAGTAGCAACTCAAGTAAGTCAAAGAATACTAACTGAAGGAGAAAAAGCAGTCAAGGATTGGAAAAATGTATTAAAGGCAGGAGGTACTAAAACACCTGTAGAGCTTGCTAAAATGGCTGGAGTAGATATAACTACAGATAATCCGCTACTAGACACTATAGAGTATATAGGAAGTCTTATAGACCAAATTATACAACTTACAGACGAAATAGAAAAAAACTAAACTATATTCACAGTCACCAAATCCGCTAACTTACATAATCTATTAATAATTAGTTTTTTATTTATGGTAAATTATTATGTAAGTTAGGAAGGTGGAAATATGGATTTTAAGTATCTACCCGTTAAGATTCAAACTTATAGGTACTATATTCCTACTACAGATGTTTTATATCCTATGGTTATTGGGTTAGAAAATCCTGCTGCACAGAGGAAGATAAATGAAGAAATCTACAAGCTTATGTTAGATATTGCTTCAGAACTAAGGCATCCTCAGTTTACAACCTATATTACAGGCTCATATGAAATTAAAGCAAATGAAAGGAATTTTTTGAGTCTTACACTAGGACAGTTAGGAAACTTTGGAGGGGCACATCCTATGACTATAATCAAAGCTTTAAACATGGATGTATCTTCGGGAAAGGTTTATAGGCTAGAAGAGCTGTTTAAGCAAGATAGTGGCTATGTTGAGAGAATATCTGAAATTGTTTCACGAGAGATTATAGAAAGAGACATACCTGTACTAGAAGAATTCAAAAGTATCAGACCAGACCAAGATTTTTATATTGTAGACAACAATCTTATAATCTTCTTTCAGCTATATGAAATTTCGCCATATGTAGCAGGCTTTCCATATTTTTCAATACCTATTTATGTATTGCAGGATATTATTGTAGAAGATGGGATACTAAGTAGGATGATGGGAATATAAATTAATTTAGAAAAGGCATTGATTTAATAAAGTAAATAAATCAATGCCTTTTAAGTTAGTCATACTATTATTTAAATTATTTACCATAGGGAGTATGACAGTTTTGATATAATAGTCTGCTTTTACACATTAAATCTAAATACAACCACATCTCCATCTTGCATTACATATTCTTTTCCTTCAAGTCTTACTAACCCTTTTTCTCTTGCTTGAGGGTATCCACCGCAGGACACTAAATCATCGAAACTTACAACTTCTGCCCTAATAAATCCTTTTTCCATGTCAGAGTGAATTTTACCTGCTGCTTGAGGAGCCTTAGTTCCTGTTTTAATTGTCCAAGCTCTAGTTTCCTTTGGACCAGCAGTTAAGAAACTCATTAGACCCAATAGCTTATAGCTTGCACTAATTAGCTTATCAAGTCCAGACTCGCTAAGTCCTAAATCATTTAGGAAGCTTTTCTTTTCTTCATCCTCTAGCTCAGATATTTCTGCTTCTATTTGTGCAGATACAACAATCACTTCTGATTTTTCTTTGCTAGCATATTCTATTACTTGCTTTACATAGTCATTTTCTGGATTTGATAATAAATCCTCTTCTGAAATATTTGCTACATATAGGATTGGTTTATAAGACAATAGGTTCAACTCTTTAATAAATGCTTTTTCATCATCTGAAAACTCAATTGCTCTTACTGAGCTTCCGGCTTCTATAGTATCTTTTATAGTATTTAATATATCAAGTTCTTTTTGTAATGACTTATCTGCTTTGATTAATTTTTCTGTTTTTTGTATTCTTCTGCTTATAGCTTCCAAGTCTGAAAGCATAAGCTCAATATTTATTATTTCGATATCGCTAATTGGGTCAATTCTACCTTCTACGTGAGTGATGTTTTCGTCCTCAAAGCATCTTACTACATGTACTATTGCTTCTACTTCTCTAATATGAGATAAGAACTTGTTACCCAAACCTTCTCCCTTACTAGCTCCCTTTACTAGTCCAGCAATATCAAAGAACTCTATTGCAGTAGGTAGTATTTTTTCTGAATTATAAATCTTAGCTAGTACTTCTAATCTTTTGTCCGGTACAGCCACTACGCCTACATTAGGCTCTATAGTACAAAACGGATAGTTTGCTGACTCTGCACCAGCAGCTGTTATAGCATTAAAAAGGGTACTCTTACCCACATTAGGCAACCCTACAATTCCTAATTTCATTATTATCTTCCTTTCGACACTTTATGTTAATTAATTTCATGCACTAAGGTAAATTATACAACAATATTTTTGCCACATCAATTTAAAATAAGCATTTTTAATAATAAAAAGATATTTTTTTGGAAAACTAGAACTTAGGAGGTGTAGTTATGAAAAAAATAGTTCGTATGCTACATATAATTTCACTTATTTTATTAATTTCAGTGGTTATATCTGGATGTCAAGCTCCTAGAAGACCTGGAAATGATATAGGTTTAGAGAATGGAAATAATACAGACCAGGAGAGAACACAGCAAGAAAGTAGAGTTGTAGAAGTAAATCAAGAAGTCATAAAAAGCGAAGCAGCTGCAGATTCTTTAGTGGACTTGAGAGGAATTGTTGATGCTACTGTAGTATTTTGGGGAGATAAGGCACTAGTGGGAGTTATTATATCTGAAGGGATAATCGTTGAAGAAATGAGAAATGAAATAGAAAACATAGTAAAAGAGTCTAATCCGACTATTACGAGCGTAGATATTACTACAGATAGAAATATATTTGTAGAACTAGATGATGTTCAACAATCCTTAATAAGAGGAGAACAGATTAATAACATAAGTAAAGATGTTGAAAGTATATTGAATAAGATAAATAATACAGAATAACATTGAAAATCCAGTCTTATGATTGGATTTCTTCATATATCTGTTATTTGCTAAATAGTATAGTTATATAAACTAAATTGGTGTGGTGAATAAAGATATATGAAGAAGCTAATTTTTTTTAATAAAAGCTTAGTTTATGTTTTTGTATTTGTGTTTACTGCTATACTTTTTCTTGTTCTAGACGAACCAAGAGAGAGTATCTTTCTTATTCTTTCAACTAGTACTTTTCTAATGATGATAAAAGATAGAAAGAAAATATTTAAGGTAAGGCCTTTTTTAAATTTTATCATTATCTTTTTCCTATCCTATTTTATTTCAGTTATCTTAATTAGTACTAGAGGATATACTTTAAAATTAATGGCTACTGGGAGGAAAAAAGATGCTAATGGAAAAGCTGTGTTATTAGTATATGAGGGAGAACCTGAAATGTATTCCTTTAAAAAAGGAATAGAAAACATCAATATAAATGGAACCGGTAAGTTATTTTCTCCCTTTATTTTATTTGAAAATAAGAGATACTATCAGAGTATAGGTAAGAGTGACTACAAGAAAAACACTATTGGGGTAGCAACAGAGCTTCAAGCCTTATTGTCAAATGGGTTTAGAGTTTACTTATCTTATCTATATGACACCCCTTATATAGAAGAAGCATTGATTAATATAGCTAATGATGGTTATAAGGATGTAATAATTGCTCCTGTATTTCTGGTAGATGGGCATACATCTAGTGTTTTGAAATCAAGAGTAGAAAAGATGAAACTATTTAATTTGAATATCGATGTGAAATATATAGAACCATTGTGGGATAGTGAGTCATTAGTGAACTCCTATGAAACTATTATTAGGAGACGGCTAAATGAAAACAATCTTGGAAATACTGGAATTTTATTAATTGGAGAGGGTCAGGTTGGATACAATAAAAATAATTTTCTAAATGCTGTAAGAGAAGATTCAATGTTTAGAAATAGAATTAGGACTAAACTAATAGATGGACTTGGAATCAATGAGCATAAGATTAAATCAGGTTGGTTTAAATATATAGAGCCAAATTATTTAGATGCCTTTAGTGACTTACTAGATTACAATTTAGGAGAGATAATAGTTGTATACACAAAACCTTCAGTAACTAATATTGAAATTGCTACTATATATAAAAAAATAACTTCAAAGCAGGATATTCCAGAGGGTATAAAGGTAACTATAATTGACGGATTCTTAGATGATTTATTATTTATTTATGAACTAAAAAATAGAATTGAATTTACAAATCTTCAAAAATGGGATTAGATTAAGGAGGATATATATGGAGTACAGCAGAAAAGAGATTGGTGAAGGTATAGGAATAAACATAATAAATACAGACAAGTTTAAGTCAACCTTTATTAGCTTTAGTTTTGTAAGACCTTTATCAGATGTAGAAGCATCATTAAATGCATTAGTTCCTGCGGTCCTGAAAAGAGGAAGTATGAATTATAAGACCTCTATAGAAATACAAAAAAAGCTTGAAGAACTTTATGGTGCAAATCTAAGTCTTGATGTGAATAAGAAAGGGGAAAGGCATATAATTGAGTTTTCTATAGAAGGCCCAGAGGGAAAATATACAGGAGAAGAAAACTATACTACTAAGCTTTTAAATATTCTTATAGAAATTATATATAATCCTTTAATTGATAACGGGGCTTTTGTGGAGAGATATGTTGAGCAAGAAAAAGAAAACCTAGTAAAGAGAATCGAAGGACGAATTAATGACAAGAAGCAATATGCTTTTGAAAGAGCTATAGAGGAAATGTGTAGAGGCGAAAAATTTAGCGTATATAAGTATGGAGATGTTGAAAGTGTAAAGAAAATAGATAATAGAAGTCTTTATGCTCACTATAAAATGGTTTTAGAAACTAGTCCTATAGAAATAACAATAGTAGGGAAAACAGAAGATATAGACTATAAAAAGATTCTAAGTGAAAAGATAGATTTAAATAGAAAAGACATTATTTATATACCGAGAGAAAACATATCAAATAAAATGCAAGGTGGTAAAAGTGTCATATTTGAAAAAATGGATGTAAGTCAAGGGAAATTGATATTAGGCTATAGAATAAATATACCATATGAGGATAAATTGTTTGATGCTTTTATAGTTGCAAGTGAAATACTCGGCGGAGGACCTAATTCTAAACTCTTTATAAATGTAAGAGAAAAAGAAAGTCTAGCTTATTATGTGTATTCACAAGTGCTTAAGC
Organism: Proteiniborus sp. DW1; assembly: GCF_900095305.1. NCBI lineage: Bacteria > Bacillati > Bacillota > Clostridia > Eubacteriales > Proteiniborus > Proteiniborus sp. DW1. The sequence continues at coordinate 72,305 of NZ_FMDO01000031.1, forward strand.
ACAAGTCCATTATGTTAGTATCTTCTGGCATTGAGATTGACAACTTTGAGAAGACAAAGGAAATAGTAAAGAATCAAGTAGATGAAATGATTCGAGGTAATTTTACTGATGAGGATATAAATGATGCTAAAAACTCAATCACGACTTCAATAAAGACACTACAAGATAATAACTATGCTGTAGCAGAGTTTTATTTAAGTAATGCGATATCTAATGATAATAGAACTTTTGATTCTTATGCAAGAAGTATCAAAAGAGTTACAAGAGAGGATATTATTAAATCCTGTCAAGAATTAAAGTTAGATACTATTTATTTCTTAACTAATGAAGACAAGAGGTGAGAGGAATTGAGAATAAATTCAATAAAAAGCAAAAGACTAAATGAAGAGGTACTTAGTGTAGAATTGAGCAATGGATTAAGAGTTTTTTATATGCCTAAGAAAAGCTATGTTAAAAAATATGCCATATATTCGACTAATTATGGTTCTATTGATAACACTTTCGTTCCAATTGGAGAAGAAAAGGTAATAACAGTTCCAGAGGGCATAGCACACTTTTTAGAACATAAACTTTTCGAGGAGCCGGAAGTGAGTATTTTTGATGAATTTGCTAAATTAGGTTCATACGTAAATGCATTCACAAGCAATAATCAAACTGCTTATCTTTTTTCATGTGTAGATGAGTTTGAAAAGAATTTAGAACTACTAGTTAAATTTGTTCAGAATCCTTACTTTACAAATGAAAATGTAGAAAAAGAGAAGGGAATTATTGAACAAGAAATCAGAATGTATAATGATGCTCCTGATTGGAAGGTATATTCAAATTGTCTTTCTGCCATGTATGTTAATCATCCAGTGAAGATTGATATTGCAGGTACTATAGAAAGCATAAAAAGCATAAATAAGGGGCTATTATATAGATGCTATAATACATTCTATAATCCTAGCAATATGCTTTTATTTATGATAGGAGATATTGATTTTAAAAAAGCTATATCTATAATTGAGAGATTACAAAGAAGTTCTGAAAAATCTGAAAAGAGTATATCAAGAATTAAGGTTCAAGAACCTAATTATATTAATAAAAGTATCGTAGAGGAAAGTCTAAGTGTTTCTATCCCTTTATTTTATATTGGCTTTAAGGATTTAGATATAGGATATGATGGTGAAAAGCTTGTACATAAAGAAATTTGTACAAATATTTTACTTGAAATATTATTTGGAAATAGTGCAGATTTCTATCAGGAGTTATATGAAGAAGGACTAGTAAATAACAACTTTGGATTTCAGTATTTAGGACATAAAGACTACGGTTTTGCCATATTGGCAGGAGAATCTAAGAATCCTAAGGAAGTCCATAAGAGGGCATTAGAAAACATAGAGTTAGTGATGAAGAAAGGTATTTCTGAAGATGATTTCGAAAGAACTAAGAGAAAACTAATGGGATATCATATTACGGACTTAAATTCTATTGATAATCTAGCTACAAGCTATATAAATTACTTTTACAAGAATTTTTCTATGCTTAAATATTTAGATGTCCTAGAAAGTATAACCATGTATGATTTAGAAAAAAGATGCGAAAATTTTTTAAATGAGAAAACTTGCTGCTTATCAATTGTGAATCCTAAGTAGTTTATTGACTTTATACTTAAAAAAAAATATAATTAAAGCTACTAGATGTATAGTGGCTTTAATTTTTACGAAAGGAGAGTATATATGGATCCAGTTGCATTTGAAATATTTGGGATTCCAATTAGATGGTATGGGATTATAATTTCTTTTGGATTATTAGTAGCTACGGCTATAGCAATGAGAGAAGCTAAAAGAGTAGGCATAAAAGAAGATGATATATTAGATTTACTATTATTTGCAGTCCCTGCTGCTATTATTGGAGCTAGAGCTTACTATGTTATATTTACCTGGGATGACTATAATGGGGATTTTATCAGGATGATAAATATTAGAGAAGGTGGATTAGCTATACATGGAGCCTTAATAGCTTCAATAATTGTTGGAATAATAGTTTGTAAGGTGAAGAAGATAAGTTTCTGGAAACTGGCAGACTTGGCAGGTCCATGTATAATCCTAGGGCAAGCTATAGGAAGATGGGGGAACTACGCAAATAGTGAAGCTCACGGTGGTCCTACTAATTTACCTTGGGGGATACTCATAGATGGTCAGAGAGTACACCCAACTTTTTTATATGAATCACTATGGAATTTCTTGGTTTTTTTATTTTTAATGTGGTATAGAAGAAAGAAAAAAGTGGAGGGAGAAGTTTTCTTACTTTATCTTGCACTTTATTCCGTGGGCAGGTTTTTCATTGAGGGATTGAGAACTGATAGTTTGATGCTTGGACAAATTAGAGTTGCACAATTAATTAGCATAGCAATAATTATAGTTTGTGCTATTACTTTCGTTGTATTTAGAAAAAAAATTGATTCCCGTAATGATGAGCAATCTGAATAATTGACTTTGAATTAGTTAATTTATATAACTTTTTTGACTGAAAATTATTGTAAATTATGATTTACCTACATTGACATCATCAGAGAAGTATTATAAAATCTTTACAGTATTTTGGAAAAGGGGATATGTCAAATGGGGATTGATGATGAAATTATAGCAATGAGGGACAAGCTCAATAAATTTATTTTGGAAGACAAAAGCTATGACCAGATATATACACTTAGCTTGGAATTAGATGAACTTATAGTCTCATATTATGAATTGCTAGATCAAGAAAATTGAGATAAAAACTAATATGAAAAATTTTTGTATTTTATGATGTTTAAGCTGCCAAATTGGTAGCTGATTTTTTTTGTTGAAAAGTGCTGACTTTTGGTACTAAAGAGCTATTAAAAAATAAAAAAAATATTTAGTTTTTGCAGGATTTTATGAAACGATATAGAAATAGTACTATAAAGTGGAGTAAAGTGGTACGAAGTGGGGGGTATTCCCTCAAATGGGGTGTAACATATGTTTATTGGTGAATATCAACATTCAATAGATAGCAAGGGACGGTTAATAGTACCTGCAAAGTTTAGAGAGGGTCTTGGAGATGTGTTTATCATCACTAAGGGCCTAGATAATTGCCTTTTTGTTTACCCTAAAAGTGAATGGACAATTTTAGAGGAGAAGCTAAAGCTCTTACCCCTTACCCGAAAGGATGCTAGAGCTTTTGTGAGGTTTTTCTTCTCAGGAGCTACAGAGTGTGAATTAGATAAACAAGGGAGAATTCTTATTCCTGGGAATTTAAGAGAACATTGTAAGATAGATAAAGATGCAGTAATCATTGGAGTTTCTAACAGAGTTGAGATATGGAGCAAGGAAGAGTGGGAACTATATAATGATGATGAAGATCTTAGTTATGAATCAATAGCTGAAAAAATGGCGGAGCTTGGTATCTAAGTCATATATGTAATTTAAGTAGTAAATAATAGATTTAAAAATATGAGGTGATGATATGGATTTTGAGCACATATCGGTATTATTGCAGGAATCAATAGAAGGACTTAATATCAAGAAAGACGGAGTATATGTAGATGGTACTCTTGGCGGTGCAGGACATTCAAAAGAAATAGTAAAGAGGTTGGAAACAGGACGCTTAATAGGTATAGATCAAGACATTAATGCCATAGAAAAAGCTACTAATGTTCTTAATGAATTTATGAGTAAGGTGACAATAGTACATAACAATTTTAAAAACATAGGTATCATTCTCAAAGAACTGAACATCGATGGAGTAGATGGTGTGCTTTTAGATTTAGGTGTTTCATCGCATCAATTAGATCAAGAGGAAAGAGGGTTTTCATACAATAAAGATTCATTTCTTGATATGAGAATGAATACTTCTCAAGATTTCAGCGCTTGGGATGTGGTGAACAAGTACACTAAAAAAGAGCTAGAAAGGATCATTAAGGACTATGGTGAAGAGAGATGGGCAGCCAGAATAGCAGAGTTCATAGGAGCTGAAAGACAAATAAAACCCATAGATACTACTGGGGAATTAGTAGAGATTATAAAGAAAGCTATTCCTAGTGGAGCAAGAAAAGACGGACCGCATCCTGCTAAAAGAACATTTCAAGCTATACGCATAGAAGTCAATAAAGAGTTAGAAATACTTAGAGAATCTATAATAAATGCAGTAGGAGCGTTAAACACCGGAGGACGAATCTGTATCATTACGTTTCATTCTCTAGAAGATAGAATTGTTAAAGAAACATTTAAGGAATTAAGTCTTGAGTGTATATGCCCACCAGAGATGCCTATATGTACCTGTAATAAGAAAAAAGAATTAAAAATAATAACTAGAAAACCTATTTTACCATCAAAAAATGAAATTGAAACTAATCCGAGGTCAAGAAGTGCAAAGTTAAGGATTGGAGAAAAAGTTTAATGTTCTAAACATTAAAAGGAGTGAATAAACTTGTTAGTAGCGAAAAAAGAAGTGTACTCATATGTTGAGGAAAGCCAAAAAGTTAGTACTAAAAGGGTTAAACAAAGTAAGAAAAGCAATTCTAATCTTAAAATCAAGGCATTTGGTTTTGCGCTATTAACTCTCGCTATATGTCTAGGAGTTTTATTTGGTTATGCTAAGATTACCCAGGTAAAAATGGAAATATTAAAGCTTGATAACGAAATAGTTCAATTAAAGAAACACAGGCTAGATATTTCCCTAGACTTGGAAAAGATTAAGGAATCTGGATGGATTGAAGCAGAAGCTGAAAGTAGACTTGGAATGATGTACCCTACGGATGAACAAATAGTATACGTAAGTGTTAATGGGTATGATATAGACAACAATAACAATATTGAAGAAGTAAATAGGGAAGAGAAGCTAACTTTTGTTAATTTATTTAACAATTTAGCTAGTAAAATATCTGATAAGTTTTAGGAGGTTAGTTTTGTGTCGTTACCCACTTTATCAACAAAAAGAAGGCTTATTGTTACTTTGCTATTAGTATCATTTTTAGTCTTCGCTTTGATCGTAAGATTGGGAATCATACAAGTTGTTCAAGGTGAAGAACTAAAAAAACAAGCATTGGAACAATGGACTAGGGGAATTCCAGTAAAGGCTGAAAGAGGACTTATACTTGATAGAAATGGAAAAAAACTTGCAATAAGCATTAGTAGAGATACTGTGTGGTGTAGGCCTATTGATATTAAGAAACCTGAAGAGGATGCAAAAAAAATAGCTGAAATATTACAGCTTGATGAAGATGAAGTATATAAAAAAATAACTAGTAAACAGAGTTTAATTAAGATAAAGCAGTGGGTAGAGAAGGAAGAAAGTGAAGCATTAAGAAAGGCTAATATAAAAGGTATAGAGATAGCTGAAGACAAAAAGAGATATTATCCATTTGGAAGCTTTGCAGCACATATAATAGGTCATAATAATATCGACCAAGTTGGGCAATATGGCATTGAAGCTGCATACAATAAATATCTGACAGGAACAGCAGGAAAATGGGTAAAAACCACTGATGCTGCAGGAAGACAGCTTCCATATGATAATGAAAAGCTTTATGAGGCTAAAAATGGCTTAAATGTTGTTTTGACAATGGATGAAACTATACAACATTTTGCAGAAAAAGCTGCACTAGAAGTATTAGTGAAACATAAAGCGAAAAATGTAGCCATCTTAGTAATGGAACCTAAAACAGGGGATATACTGGCTATGGCCAACAAGCCAGATTACGACCCAAACAATCCTACGCAGCCAACTAGTGAGGAGGAGGCCAAAGCTTGGGAAGGTTTGGTTCAAGAGGAATTAACTAAAAAATGGTTTGATAAATGGAGAAACTTTTCCATTAATGACGTATATGAGCCAGGGTCAACCTTTAAAATAATAACTGCAGCAGTAGGTCTTGAGGAAAATGTTGTAACTCCTAATAGCCAATTTTATTGTAGTGGTTACGTTAGACAAGTAAAAAGTGGTAAGCCTATAAAGTGTTGGAGATATTACAATCCTCATGGTAGCCAGAATTTTGTTGAAGGGATTCAAAATTCATGTAACGTAGTAGTTGTTGATGTAGGGCTAAGACTTGGTGCAGAAAAAATGTATGAATATCTGAGAGCCTTTGGATTTGGTGAATTAACAGGAGTACCTTTTACAGGAGAATCACCAGGGATAATACCAAGTGGGCCTAGTGCAATAAAGGATGTAAATCTAGCAACTATTTCTTTTGGTCAAGGAATTGCTGTTACACCAATTCAGCTTGTTACGGCTATATCTGCAGTAGCAAATGGAGGGAATCTAATGGTTCCCAGATTAGTGAAGGAATTAGTGGATGAAGAGGGAAATGTTGTACATGAATATAAACCTGAGGTCAAGAGAAAGGTTATCTCCGAGGAGACTTCGAAGACAATGCTAAAAATATTAGAGAGTGTAGTTTCTGAAGGGACGGGGAAGAATGCATATGTTCCAGGATATAGAGTAGGAGGTAAAACAGGTACTGCACAAAAAGTTATAGATGGACGCTATGCCGATGGTAAATATATTGCATCATTTGTAGCAGTTGCTCCTTCTAATGCCCCCCAAATTGTAGTAGCCGTAATTGTAGATGAGCCAAGTGCAGGGGGATATTATGGCGGGCAGATAGCTGCACCAGTTGCTGGTCAAGTAGTCAAGGATATACTAAATTATCTTGACGTTGAACCTCAATTCACAGAGGACGAAAAAGAAGATAATGAAAAGGAAAATGTAACAGTTCCAGATGTGAGAAATAAAAACATAAAAGAAGCTAGTAGATTAATTTTATCATTAGGATTAAAATACACTACAGATGCATATTTCATAGAGGAAGGTTCAGTTATTTTAGACCAATTCCCTTTACCTGGCTCTGTTGTTAAGAGAGGATCTAGTATTGATTTGTATATAGAATCAAAAAGACAAGATATAGAAAAAATAGTAGTTCCGGATTTGACTGGAGCCACTAGAGAGCAGGTAATTGAAGTTTTAAATCAATTAAATCTTAGATTTGAATTCTCTGGGTCAGGAGTAGTAGTTGGGCAGATGCCAAAGGCTGGAACAGAAGTAGATCTAAACTCTCTAGTAAATGTAAGATTTGACAATGTTAATTAGGATTGACTTAAGAGGCAACTTCAAGCAAAATGTTTGAAAGTTGCCTTTTAACTAGACTATATTCATTTGTAAATTTATGATATTATCTATAGGGTGTAAACTTTTGTGGGGTGGAGTAAATGAGACTTAGTATAATTATCTCAGGACTAGACATTGAAGCAGTAAGTGGGCACACGGACATTGATATTACAGGGATTGCATATGATTCTAGAGCTGTTAAAGAAGGGAATGTATTTGTTGCTATTGAGGGATATAAGGCTGATGGGCATGGTTATATAAATGAAGCTATTAAAAATGGGGCAAAAGCTATTATTGTCAAAAGAGATGTTTTTGTAAACTCTGATTTAACAATAATTAAGGTAAAAGATACTAGAAAAGCTTTAGCTAAAGTATCTTCTGGGTTTTATAATAATCCATCTGAAAAATTTTACTTAATCGGCATAACAGGTACAAATGGAAAGACGAGCACCTCTTATATTATAGAATCAATCTTTCGAGCAAGTGGAAAGAAGATAGGAGTTGTTGGGACTATAGGTTGTCAAATAAATGGAAAGTATATTAAAACTAAAAATACAACACCTGAGTCTTTGGAGCTTCAACAATTATTCAATGAAATCATAAAATCTAATATTGAGAACTGTGTTATGGAAGTATCATCTCATTCGCTGGAGTTAAGTAGAGTTGATAACACCGACTTTGATGTGGGGATTTTTACCAACATAACAAAGGAACACTTAGACTATCATAAGACCTTTGAAAATTACTATAATGCTAAGAAAAAGCTGTTTTTTATGACAAATAAGTATAATATTATAAATATTGACGATGAGTATGGTAAGCTACTTATAGATGAACTATCTAGAGTTAACATTCCATTATTAACCTACGGAATAGAGTCTAAGGCTGATGTATATGCAACGGACTTGTGCTTTAAAGCTACAGGTGTTAGCTATAAGCTTCATATTTTCAACAATGCTACTGATATAAATATGAAAATTCCAGGGATTTTTACAGTATACAATTGTTTAGCAGCTGCAGCTTGCGCACATGTGTATGGTATAGATATTAGCCATATTAAAGAAGGCCTGGAGAAGGTGGAAGGAGTTAAAGGTAGATTTGAGCTAGTTCCTACGAATCAAGATTTTACAGTTATTATAGATTTTGCACATACTGCTGACGCACTAGAGAAAGTACTATCAGCTATTAGTCAGTTTTCAGAAGGAAGAAAAATCATTGTTTTTGGAGCAGGCGGAGATAGAGATAGAACAAAAAGAGCCCCTATGGGAGAAGTAGCAGGAAGGTATTGCGATTTCTGTATTGTAACTTCAGATAACCCGAGAACAGAAGAGCCTCAAAAAATTATTGATGATATTATAGAAGGTGTAAAAAAGGTCAATGGTAATTATATATCTATTGTTGATAGAAAAGAAGCAATAGAATATGCAATTAAGAATAGTAAGCCTAAAGATATTATTTTATTAGCAGGCAAAGGTCATGAAACATACACGATTATTGGCGATAAAGTATTAAATTTTGACGAAAGAGAAATTGTCAAAGAAGCATTAAAAAAATTATAATGAACTTTTAGATAAATGAATTAAATTTGCATTTGGAGGAGAAGTAATATGTCAAACTACAAAGATATTATTAGAGTAATAGTTATATCCTTTACTATAACCTTGCTTTTAGGTCCTATTTTAATACCTATTCTTAGAAGATTGAAGGTAGGACAAAGCATTAGAGAAGAAGGACCAAAAACTCACTATAAAAAAAGCGGGACACCTACTATGGGGGGTATTATAATAGTAGGTGCCCTGTTAATCACAACTATATCATCTGGAATGCTTAACAGGGACATGATAGTACTATTATTATTCACTGTTGGATTTGGCCTTATAGGTTTTATTGATGATTTTATTAAGGTAGTGCTTAAAAGGTCTCTTGGGTTGAGAGCATATCAAAAGCTTATAGGACAGGTTATTCTAGCAATTATTCTAGCACTTTATACATCGAAGTACTCAGCCTATGGAACTGAAATCATTGTACCATTTTTAAATACTACGTTTGATTTAGGACGACTTTACATTCCATTCATTGTAGTAGTAGTGTTAGGCACAGTAAATGCAGTTAATTTTACTGATGGACTTGATGGTTTAGCATCTGGAGTCACATTAATTGTATTATCATTTTTTAGCTTAGTTTCACTAGATGCTGGTATGAACAGTATAGCTATTTTCTCAGCTGCTTTATCTGGAGCATGCCTTGGATTTTTAAGGCACAATTCATATCCTGCAAAAGTATTTATGGGGGATACAGGCTCTATGGCACTAGGAGGAGCTGTTTCAGCAATAGCAGTACTATTAAATCTACCACTTATCATACCTATAGTTGGAGGAATATACTTTGCTGAGATAGTATCTGTTATGATTCAAGTAACTTCATATAAGCTTACTAGAAGGAGAGTCTTTTTAATGACTCCAATTCATCATCATTTTGAGCAAAAAGGTTGGAAGGAGACAAAAGTAGTTCTAGTTTTTTGGACAGTCACAGTAGTATTATGTTTAATAGGAATATATAGTTTAAGTTAATCTAATAGGAGCAGGTGAATAAAATGGAATTAAAAGGTAAAAATGTTTTAATATTAGGTCTAGCTGTAAGTGGAGTATCTACAGCTAAAGCGTTAAATAAACTAGGTTCAAAAATAACTGTAACTGATATGAAAACAGAAGAGGAACTAAAGGAACAATTATTAGAACTGAAAGATATAGATATATGCTTTGTGCTAGGAAGCAATAATGTAGATTTAAGTGAAATTGATTTAATAATAAAAAGTCCTGGTATACCTCTTGATATACCTATAATAAAATCAGCTTTAGATAACAATATTGAAGTAGTTACTGACATAGAATTGGCTTATAGAATTTCTAAAAATAAATTCATCGCTATAACAGGTACTAATGGTAAAACTACTACAACAGCCTTAACTGGGAATATGATGAATAAAGCTGGACTTAAAAATCATGTTACAGGAAATATTGGTGTAGGCATATTATGGGAGGCTGTAAATGCAGATGAAAAAGATATTTTTGTTATTGAAGCAAGTAGCTTTCAATTAGAAAGCACTAAATACTTTAAACCCAATATAAGTCTGATAACAAACATTACTCCTGACCATTTGAATTGGCATAAAACATTTGATAATTATGTTGAGGCAAAGAAAAAAATATTAAAAAATCAAGGAGAAGATGACTATACTATACTAAATTATGACGACTTATTACTCAGAAAAATGGGGAAGGATATAAAATCAAACCTGATATATTTTAGTGCCGATAATAAACTAGAAAAAGGTGTCTATATCTATGACTATCAGATCATTATAAATGATGGGAAGAAAATTATTAAGGTAATGGATAGTAGAGATATAAGGATACCTGGCAAGCATAATCTTTCTAACGCTTTAGCAGCAGTTTCAGTCGGATGGGCTATGGGAATTGAAACCGAGGTAATAGCAAGTTCACTTAGAGAGTTTGAGGGAGTAGAGCATAGAATAGAGTTTGTAGATAATATTTCTGGTGTTAAATTTTATAATGATTCAAAGGGCACAAATCCAGATTCATCCATTAAGGCTATTGAAGCAATAAATAAACCTATAATACTTATAGCAGGTGGAATGGATAAAGGCAGCGACTTTGGTGAGTTTATTGATAGCTTTAATGATAAGGTAAAGGCGCTGGTTTTACTAGGTGAAACAAAAGAAAAAATTAAAGATGCTGCAATAAGTAAAGAATTTAATAATATATATATAGTAAGTAGTATTGAAGAAGCAGTTAATAAAAGTTTTGAATTAGCAGTTCCTAATGATAATGTATTGCTTTCCCCTGCATGTGCAAGCTGGGATATGTTTAAGAGTTATGAGGAAAGGGGAAGAATATTCAAGCAAGCTGTAAAGAATTTAAGGGAGGATTAGTAATGGCTAAAAAAAGAGCCAGTGACTTTACCTTGATGATAGCTGTGATTTTACTTGTTTTTATCGGAATAATCATGGTCTTTAGTTCTAGTTGGCCTGATGCATTATACAAATTAGGTGATGGATACCATTTCTTAAAGAAACAACTTCAGGCAAGTGGTATAGGATTAGTGGCTATGTTATTTTTCATGAACTTCGATTACTGGAAGCTTGACAAGTTGGCAAGGCTAATATTTATATTATCAATTATATCAGCATTTCTTATATTTACTCCATTAGGGATAGAGCTTAATGGTGCTAGAAGATGGGTTAATTTAGGTTTTACTACTTTTATGCCATCAGATGCTATTAAAATAGGGTCGATTATTTTTCTATCATCATTTTTATCTAGAAGAAAAGATGATGTAAAGAAGTTCACTAAAGGATTTATTCCAGCATTAATTATAATTGGGATTTCTTGTGGACTAATAATTATGCAGAGAGATTTAAGTACCAGTGCTACACTAGGAATGGCTCTTTTTATACTATTGTTTGTAGCTGGTGCCAATATATTTCATCTTTCTATTCTTGGCGTATTGGGTATAGCAGGAGGTACTTTAGCTATAGTAGGAGAAAAATTTAGAAGGATGAGATTTACAGCTTTTTTAAATCCCTTTGCACCAGAAGTTAGAGATAATTATGGATGGCAGGCGATTCAATCTCTTTATGCATTAGGTTCGGGAGGACTGTTCGGATTAGGTTTGGGTAAAAGTAGGCAGAAATTCTTTTATATTCCTGAACCCTACAATGATTTTATTTTTGCAATAATTGGTGAAGAACTAGGTTTTTTAGGGTGTGTAACTGTAATGCTTTTACTTCTTCTTATAATATGGAGAGGTTTAAGAATTGCCTTAGGTGCGAAGGACCTATTTGGATGCTACCTTGCATCAGGAATAATAGCACTTATTGCAGTACAATCATTGATACATATAGCAGTTGTAACCTCTTCTATGCCTACTACAGGAATTACATTGCCTTTTATAAGCTATGGAGGAACATCACTAATGATGTATATGGCAGCTGCTGGAATTCTGCTAAATATATCAAGACACTCGGATTTAGATAGGAGCTGAGAACATGAAAGCATTGATTACAGGCGGAGGCACAGGAGGGCATATTTATCCTGCTTTAGCTATTGCTAGAAAAATCAAAATGGAATACAAAAATGTAGACATATTATATGTAGGGACAGAAAAAGGTTTAGAAGCAGAGATAGTTCCAAAGGAAGGTTTTAAATTCAAAACAATTAGGGTAAAGGGATTCAGTAGAAAACTTTCAAAGGATACCTTTAAATCTATTAAAGAATTATTCTTAGGACTAAATGATGCAAAAAAAGTTATTAAGGAATTTAAGCCTGACATAGTCATAGGTACAGGTGGATATGTATGTGGTCCTATTGTTTTAACTGCTGCTCTAAAGAAAATACCTACAATTATACATGAACAAAATGCTTTTCCAGGAGTTACAAATAGAATTCTTTCCAGATTTGTAGACAAAGTTGCAGGCAGCTTTGAGGAATCAAGGAAATATTTTAAGGATGTAAATAAGTTAGTTATAACAGGCAATCCAATTCGTCAGGATATTGTAGGATATAATAAAGAAGTTGCATATAAGGATTTAAACATTGATCCTAATAGACCATTTGTATTATGCTTTGGAGGCAGTGGGGGCCAGAAAAAGCTTAATGATGCAATGCTTGATGTCATTGTTAATAATAAAAACAACACTAGTATTCAAATTATTCATGTAACTGGTAAAAGGCTATATGATAGTTTTATGGAAGGCCTGAAACAAAAAGGTGTAGATAAGCTAACAGATAATATTAGAATATATCCATATTTTTTTGAAGTACCAAAGGCATTATCTATTGCTGATGTAGCTATAACTAGTGGTGGTGCAATAGCCATAGCTGAAATAACTGCAGTAGGCATTCCCAGTATACTAATACCAAAGGCATATACAACAGAGAACCATCAAGAATATAATGCTAGAGCATTAGAGAAAAATGGAGCAGGTATTGTAATTTTGGAAAAGGATTTAAATGGTGAGTTATTGAATAAGGAAATTATTAATTTATTATCTGATAAAATTAAATTAAAAGAAATGGCAGAAAGAAGTAGAAAAATGGGTATCATTAATGCAGATGATAGAATACTTAATATATTGAGAGAATTGTTGGGAGAGTAGTTTAGTAGCAGTAACACCTTTTTTGAATATGCATAAAATAGATATATACTGTTTTTTACATACAGTTTGGAGCATATTCTGGAGGTGTAATAATGAGTAAGTATATCATAGAAGGTGGCAGGAGGCTAGTTGGAGAAGTACCAGTAATTGGAGCCAAGAATGCGGTGCTACCTATTTTAGCAGCAACTGTTATAAACAACAATACAAGTACTATTTTTAATACTCCAAATTTAAGAGATGTAGAGGTTATGGAGCAAATTTTAGTGTCTATAGGATGTAAGATCAATAGAGTTGACAATGTAATCTTTGTAGACTCAAGAAATCTCTCTAAAATAAAAATACCAGAAGAACTTGTAAGGGAAATGCGCTCGTCCATTATATTAATGGGAGCAATGCTGACTCGATGCGGAGAGATAGTCGTAAGCTATCCTGGGGGATGTGAAATTGGTCCTAGACCTATTGATTTACACCTAAAAGCACTTAGACAACTAGGAGCTACTATTGAAGAGTCCCATGGCTTTTTACACTGTAAAGCGGAGAAGTTAAAAGGTTGTGATATACAGCTAGATTTTCCTAGTGTAGGTGCTACAGAAAACATTATGCTAGCTGCTGTAAAGGCTGAAGGTACTACTATAATTAGAAATGCAGCACGTGAACCTGAGATAATTGATCTTCAGAATTTCCTTAATGGGATGGGAGCTAAGATTCATGGAGCAGGAACAAGCATAATAAGAATTGACGGAGTAGATAATCTTACTAGCGTAGAACATACTATAATACCTGATAGAATAGTCGCTGGTACCTATATGGTTGCTTCCGCAATTACTGGTGGAGAAGTTATACTGAAAAATATAGAGGTGGAACATATTCAATCTATAATAGCTAAGCTAAAAGAAACAGGATGTATGATATATAATAACTGTACTACTTTAAAAATAATTGGTCCTAAAAAGATTAATGCTATTGAAACAGTTCAAACATTGCCATATCCTGGATTCCCTACAGATATGCAAGCACAAATGATTGCTTTACTTAGTATTGCCAATGGAACAAGTATAGTTACTGAGACAATTTTTGAGAATAGATTTAAACATGTAGAAGAACTTGTTAGAATGGGTGCTAATATAAAAATTGCGGGGAAGGTTGCTATAATTAAGGGAGTAAAAGAGCTTACAGGAGCAAAAGTTACTTCAAAGGATCTAAGAGGAGGAGCTGCATTAGTTTTAGCAGCTTTGGCAGCTAATGGAACCACAGTAATTGAGGATACTTTTCATATAGAAAGAGGTTATGATAGTCTAGAAAAGGACCTTCTTGCTTTGAATGCAGACATTAGGAAAGTTTAGGCAGCGTATGCTGCTTAAGACCTCAAGGACAAGCCTATTGGAGGGTAATAATGGGTAAAATAGATAAAAAAATAAAAAAGAAAAAAAACAGGCTTATATTTTTTATTATTATACTACTAGCTTCAACTTTTTTTATTCTCTACACTAAGACAAGCTTCTTTCATATTTCAAGTGTAGAGGTCAATGGAAATGATAAAATTACAGATGAAAAAATAATACTTGCATCAGGCATAATAATAGATGAAAATATATTTAAAATAAACTTAAAAGTGGTAAAGGAAAATATATTATTCCATCCATATGTAAAAGATGTTATAATCAGGAGAAAGTTACCAAACAAGATATTAATTGAGATAGAGGAAAGAAAAGAGATTGCTATTATAAACTATACAGGTTCATATGTATATATTGATGAGGAAGGTATTATTCTAAACATATTATCTGAAAAAAGTGATGAGGAAATTATTGAGATATATGGAATAGAAATAATTAGCCCCAAAATAGGAGAAAAGATACAATTTAGTGATGAAGAAATGATGCCAAAAGTTTTTGAGTTTATTAATAGCAGCAGAATGTTAGGGATATCTAAATCTTTTGAAAAAGTGACCATTGACGAAAACAATAATGTGGATATTTATATGGAAAGTGGAGGAAAGGTTGCATTCGGCACCTTAGATGATGTAAAATATAAATTGAATTTTCTTATATCCATTTTAGAAGAGTTAGAAAGCAAAAATCAAGGATATCGAACAATTCATTTAGATAAAGGAAATAATGCAATCATAATTAAGGAAAATGATTAGGAGTGGGAAAATGAATGATATTAAGAGCAAGGTAGCTATAATCTTAGTTTGTATTGCATTAGGTACAATTCTAGCAATTCAATTTAAGACTGTTGAGAATTCAATAGGTTCTGGAACCATACCTACACAGAGAGCCCAACAGTTGGCAATTGACTATAAAAAGGTTCAAGATGAAAGAGATGCACTAAGAAATGAATTAGATAATTTAGAGGCTAAGCTAAAGCAGTATGAAAAAGGTGAAGCAGAGAAGGATGTTTATTTAGAAAACTTGTATAAAGATATAGAAAAATATAGAAATTTAGCAGGTTATGAGGATGTTCAGGGACCTGGGATTACTATTGAAATAAATGACCCTCCAGCCGAAGTTGTATTTGGCGGAGATTCTAGTATTATTGTAGATAATTATGAGTATATTCTCCAGATAATAAGTGTTCTCAACGCTACGGAAGCAGAAGCTATATCAATAAATGATCAAAGATATACAAGCTTTACAGAGATAGTTAAAGCTGCAGACCACTTAGAGGTAAATGGTTCATCTCTTGGACCACCTTTTGTCATTAAGGCAATAGGGAAGGCTGATGACTTAGAAAATTCACTTCGTATTAAACATGGGCTTATATGGTTTATGGAAAATGCACTTAATTTAGATATACACATTAAACAAGAGCAAAATATATTTATTCCTAAATATAGAAAAATTAAAGAATTTAGATATGCTCAACCAGTAGAAGAAATATCAAATTAAATTATGGAGGATTATAAAATGGGCGAGAAGAAAAATACAGGAATGGCTTGGCTTGTAATCCTTTCTATTCTTCTGGGATTTCTGTTATCTTTTCAGATGAATCAGAATATAGAGGACTATGATTTAGTTTCATTGAAAAATTTACAGACAATGAAGAATGAAATAAGCAATATTCGTAAAGAGATAGATGATATAAAAGGATTGACAGAAGAAAGAAAAAGAGAATTAGAAAAACTTAAAAGTGTAATCAATGATGAAGAGGCAGATATATCAGAACACTTAATCGAAGAGATAGATAAATTAAGGTTAGTATCAGGTTTAGAAGATGTTCAAGGTCCTGGAATTAGAATTATAATTGATGACAACAAAGATGATGAAATAGTTGGTGGTCATATAAATGATGATATCGTTCATGATTCTACTATACAAATGATTATAAATGATTTAAAGATAGCTGGAGCAGAAGCTATAAGTATCAATGGCCATAGAGTTATGTCCAGATCTGAAATTAAATGTGGTGGACCTACAATTAGATTTAATGGCAGAAGCTCAGCTCCACCATTTGTCATAACTGCAATAGGGGATCCTAAGCTACTTTATGCATCTGTAAGTGCACCAAATACCTATGGTTGGATTTTGAAGGAGGTCAATAAGCTTAGAGTCGAAACGATTATGAAGGACAATGTGTCTATACCCAAATATAACTGGGTTAATGAAGAGTTTAAGTACGCAAAACAAATAGAAGAAGGTGAATAATTGTGATTCTGTTAGCTCTTGTTGGTATAATAATTGGAGTACTGATAGGTAATTACCTACCTATAACTTATTCTGCTAGCTATTCTTTATATGTATCAGTTGCAATATTAGCTTGTCTCGACTCAGTCTTTGGTGGATTAAGAGCAGCATTAGAACAAAAATTTAATACTGAAATTTTTGTTTCGGGATTTTTTGGGAACTCAATTTTAGCAGCATTCTTAGCATATATAGGTGATAGATTAGGTGTACCTCTCTACTATGCAGCGATTTTTGCTTTTGGTGGAAGGCTATTCCAAAACTTTGCCATTATAAGAAGATTGATTTTTAGAAAGAAAGATTCAAACTAGAATCTTAATATTTTTCAAATAAAATAATAATCTAGGATCAAAGAAGGAAATATAGTTAAAAAAGTAAAGTATATTGCATATGAACTAAAAGCGAACCAATATTTTCCGATAAAATAGCTATCATATATGATTTATTAAAGAGGAAAATTAAATATTTTATAGAATAATATATTATGAAGAAGAAAAAAAGCAAATTATAAAGAAAAAAGAAGAAAAGTGGTAAGATAAGAATCAATATAGAAACTAAATAATAAATGTTTCGTATATAATAAGGGGGTAATGAAGTGTTCGATTTTGAAGTAGATGTAGAACAATTTGCGCATATTAAAGTCATTGGAGTTGGTGGTGGTGGAAACAATGCTGTTAACAGAATGATTGACAATCAAGTAAAGGGAATTGAATTTATCACTATTAACACTGATAAACAAGCTCTTCACTCTTCTAAGTCTGAGATAAAGCTTCAAATAGGAGAAAAGCTAACTAAGGGACTTGGAGCAGGAGCTAATCCTGAAGTTGGAATGAAAGCTGCAGAAGAGAGTAGAAATGAGATAACTGAAGTTTTAAAGGGTGCAGACATGGTATTCATAACTGCAGGTATGGGTGGTGGAACAGGAACAGGTGCAGCACCTATTGTGGCAGAAATAGCAAAAGAACTTGGCATATTAACTGTTGGAGTAGTTACGAAGCCTTTTATGTTTGAAGGCAGAAAGAGAATGATGCATGCAGAAAAAGGAATTGAAGAGCTAAAGAAGAGAGTAGATACATTAGTGACTATCCCTAATGATAGATTATTACAGGTAGTAGAGAGAAAAACATCTATTGTAGAAGCTTTTAGTATAGCTGATGATGTTTTAAGACAAGGTATTCAAGGTATATCTGATTTAATTGCAGTGCCTGCATTAATAAACCTAGATTTTGCCGATGTGAAAACCGTTATGTTAAATCAAGGCTTAGCGCATATGGGAATAGGGAAGGCAAGCGGTGAAAACAGAGCTACTGAAGCAGCTAAACAGGCTATACATAGTCCATTGCTAGAAACCTCTATTGAAGGTGCAAAAGGTGTATTATTGAATATAACAGGGGGACCGAATTTAGGAATCTTTGAGGTTAATGATGCTGCTGATCTTATTAGACAAGCAGTTGATCCAGATGCAGCTATTATCTTTGGAGCTGGTTTAGATGAAAACCTAAAGGATGAAATTAAGATAACGGTCATTGCTACAGGCTTTGATAGTATTAAACAAGAAAAAGTAATAGACAAGTCTCCGGTTTCTTTTGCAAATTCTAATGAAAAAGCTAAAGAAAAAACTACACCAGAACCAAAACATTTTGATACTGACGAACTAGATATTCCAACTTTCTTAAGGAGAAGAGATAAATAACCCTTTCTATTTTATAGAAAGGGTTTTTTTTCGACTTCAGTATATGACATAATTCTAATAGTAGTTGTATTATAATAGACATAAAAATAAAATGATATGAATAAAAGTTTATTAGAATGAGGATGTACAAAAAGGGGGCAGTGGTTTGTACATATATGCAGAATATCTTTTACTGGAAAATATGGTGATTAATTATATATTACTATATTTAACTGGAAAGTTTACAAAAACAGAAGCGAATAATGTTAGGTTATTATTAGCTTCTTTTATTGGAGCAGCCTATGCATTAGTCATATTCTTTCCTTTATTAATGTTTATGACAAAATTCATTATAAAGTTGGCTGTATCCATCTTAATTATAATAGTAGCTTTTAATCCGATGAAAATCAAAAAATTTATAAGACTTATATCAACTTTCTATGTAATGGCTTTTATTTTTGCTGGAGCATCACTAGCATTATTCTATTTAGCTGATATAGAGGCATACGCAGGAAATGGTATATTTTACATTAAGGATTTTCCTGTAAAAATACTAGTACTTGCTGTGTCCATATCATATGTTCTTATTAAGATAGTTTGGGGATATATTCAATCAATTTTGACAAAGAGTAAGATTTATATACCTATAATTGTTAGTTTAAACAATAAAGCTGTTGAAATAATGGGATTGTTAGATACAGGAAATTTATTAAGAGACCCTCTTACACAAACACCAGTAATAATCATTCAGTTTTCGGCCATAAAAGAACTCTTACCAAGTGAAGTACAAAGTATCTTTGAGAAATACAAAGAGAACGACTTACAGGTTATTTCAGAAATTATGATGGATAATGCTACTGGTTTAAAGTTTAGACTAATACCATTTAAATCTTTAGGAAAGGAAAATGGTATGTTAATAGGTTTTAAGCCAGATAATGTTGTAGTAAAAGATGATGAAGATAAGTCGTTTTGCGATATTATAGTTGGAATTTACAACAATAATCTTTCAAATGATGAAAAATATGTTGCTCTGTTGCATCCTGAGATGTTTACTCAAAAGGAGGTTATTTAGATGGGAAAAATATTTAATAGGCTGAAGCTTATTGTTAGAATACAGTATATAAGGATACTAAAGAAGCTAAATATATTTGATGAAGGACACATATTTTATATCGGAGGAAGCGAGGTTCTTCCTCCACCTTTAACTCCAGACGAAGAAAATTATCTAGTATCTAGACTAGAGGATGATGAAAATGTAAAAACTATTTTAATAGAGAGAAACCTCAGATTGGTAGTATATATTGCTAGAAAGTTTGAAAATACGGGGATAGGAGTAGAGGATTTAGTCTCAATTGGAACGATTGGTTTAATAAAAGCAGTTAATACCTTTAAGCCAGATAAAAAAATTAAACTAGCCACATATGCTTCAAAGTGTATTGAGAATGAAATACTTATGTATCTTAGAAGAAATAGCAGATTTAAGGCAGAAATTTCTTTTGATGAGCCTTTAAACATTGATTGGGATGGGAACGAATTACTTTTATCAGATATAATGGGTACAGAAAATGATGTGATATTTAAATGCTTAGAAGAAGAAATAGATAAGGACTTATTGAATCAAGCCATTTGCAAGCTAACATCACGTGAGAAAAAAATCATGGAGCTTAGATTTGGTCTTAAAAATGGTGAGGAAAAAACACAAAAAGAGGTTGCAGATCTTTTAGGTATCTCACAATCTTATATATCTAGACTTGAGAAAAGAATAATAAAAAGATTAAAAAAGGAAATTAACAAAATGATTTAAAAATTAACTTTTATGTACTTAGACCTGCTCAAAGGCTATAGATGGCATATTTTATCTATATAGAGTCAGAGCATGGTCTAATTTTTTTATATAGCTTAATCTATTTACATCAATTGTTGAATAATAACACTTAAAGAAGGCAATAATTTTTATGTAAAAGGGGCAAAACATCAAGAAAGGAATGAATTACTTATATGCATATAAATAAAGTAGAAATATGCGGAGTAAACACCTCAGAACTACCAGTACTTACTAATAGTGAAATGAGAGCATTATTTGATAGAATACATGCAGGCGATATGAGTGCAAGAGAAGAATTTGTTAAAGGAAATTTGAGATTAGTTCTAAGTGTTATTCAAAGATTCAGTAAAAGAGGCGAGCATGTTGATGATTTGTTCCAAGTAGGATGTATAGGGCTAATAAAAGCAATAGATAATTTTGACTTATCACAAAATGTTAGGTTTTCTACTTATGCTGTTCCTATGATTATTGGGGAAATTAGAAGATATTTACGGGATAATAATTCAATTAGAGTAAGCAGATCATTGAGAGATATTGCATATAAGGCACTACAAGCTAGGGATCACCTAGTAAATAAAAATTCAAAGGAACCTACAATTACTGAGATAGCCGAGGCACTAGGATTACCAAAAGAAGAAGTAGTTTTTGCTTTAGATGCAATTCAAGATCCTATATCATTATTTGAACCTATATATCATGATAGTGGCGATGCAATATTTGTTATGGATCAGGTAAGTGATGAAAAAAGCGAAGATGAAACTTGGTTGGAGGAGATTGCTTTGAGAGAAGCTATAAGAAAGCTAAACGATAGAGAGAAATTAATTCTCAATCTAAGATTTTATGAAGGTAAGACACAGATGGAGGTAGCTGAAGAAATAGGAATATCTCAAGCGCAGGTATCGAGACTAGAGAAAACAGCTTTAAAACATATGAGGAAGCTAATTTAGTTTAGCTCAATATTAAAGGCTTACCATTGTTTCACTGGTCAAATATTAGTAATAATACTATGTGTTAAGTTAATATATATAGTATATAATTATTTTAAAGAAGGTGAAACAATGGTAAAGACTACTGATTTACGTGAAAAGGAAGTAATAAATGTAAGGGATGGGACAAGAATAGGGTATATATCAGATTTAGAAGTGAATTTAGAGAAAGGAACAATTGAAGCTATTGTCTTACCAGGACCAGGAAGAATACTAGGCTTGTTTGGTAAGAATCAAGACTATGTTATAAGGTGGCAAAACATTGTTAGAATAGGCTCAGATGTTATTTTAGTAGATCTTAACACAAGCACTGATGATTTTTTATTCTATGGAGGAGAGGATAGAGAGGTTTAGAAATAATACCAATCAAGCAAATGGCATGTTTAGAAGTAGACATTAAATAAAAGATGTAATATAATTTGATTAAGACTTAGCAAAATGGAGGGGAAAAAGATGAAGTGCCCTTTTTGTGATTATTATGAATCCAAAGTAATTGATTCTAGGCCTACAGATGAAGGACAAGCTATTCGTAGAAGAAGAGAATGTACTAAGTGTGGTAAGAGATTTACAACTTATGAAAAGATTGAAGATATACCTCTTGTAGTAATTAAAAAGGATGGAAATAGACAATCATACAATAGAAATAAACTCCTAAACGGAATAATTAGAGCCTGTGAAAAAAGACCTGTTTCTATTAAGGTTATTGAAGATATGGTTGATGAAATCGAGAAGTCCTTATTTAATTCTATGGAAAGGGAAATAACCACTGATCTCATAGGAGAAATGGTTATGAATAGGCTTAAAAATATTGATGAAGTAGCATATGTTAGATTTGCTTCGGTGTATAGACAGTTTAAGGACTTGAATACATTTATGGATGAACTTAAGAAAATACTTGATGAAAAATAGGACTCATATGAGTCCTTTTAAAATATTTTAGGTAAAGGAACATGCTGGAAACACACGCTCTCGGTTAGCAGTCTCTTTACACAAATTTATTAGCTCGCTAAGCTCACATAAATTTGGTAAGAGTTGCATTTGACCTACCATCGATTCATTTCATGAATCGGGTTAGGTCATAATCGGACATGAATAATTCTATAGTTCATTCCAACATGAAATCCTACAACTTGCAAACTCGCTTCGGTTAATGGAGTTACAGAAATCTTTGATTTCGTCGTAACTCCTTATGTCAGCGTATGCTGACCTTACCTTAATTGTTTGTTTAACGGATTTCATGTCTGCATTCACTAAGAATTACACTCATGTCCTGCAAATGTTCGCTTAGTGTTTACACCATGTTTCTCGTAATATTATATAGAATGTTAATAGAGGTGATATTGTGAATGAAAATATAGGCTTTGAGTTAAGAGAAATAAATGGACTTGAGTATTATATAATCCCTAGCTTTGATGAAACAGGACTAGTTAAACATGGGTTTACTACTAGAATTGGTGGTATAAGCCCTGAGCCTTTTAATACCTTAAATTTAGGTATAAAAACTGAAGATAAAAAAGAAAATGTAATGAAGAATTTTCAAAAAATATCAGATGCTTTTAATGTTTCAATAGAAAAAATAGTGTTATCAGACCAAGTACATGGAACAACTATTAGAATAATTACTGAAGAGGATGCTGGTAAAGGTTTGGTTAAACCTTTAGACTATAAAGAAGTTGATGGGCTTTTAACTAATGTAAAAGATCTAATGCTTCTGACCTTTTACGCTGACTGTGTTCCACTATTTTATCTCGATAAAGTGAAAAAAGTAGTGGGAGTTGCTCATGCAGGTTGGAAGGGAACTGTGGCAAGGATAGGTGAGAAAATGATTAATACAATGAAAGATATGTATGGTTCGAATCCTGAAGATATATTAGTAGGAATAGGTCCTTCTATAGGGGCATGTTGTTATACAGTTAGAAAAGATGTATATGATAGATTTAAAGAAAATTTATCATCTATTGAAGATGTTCTTATGAGAGAGACTACAAGCACATGGAAACTAGATTTATGGAATGCAAATAAAAAGATATTAGAGGAAAACGGGGTATTAAGTAGAAATATAACCATATCTGAATTATGTACTAGCTGTAATAACCATAAATTCTTTTCTTATAGAAAAGATAATGGCAAAACAGGAAGAATGGCCGCTATTATACAGCTTAAATAATGTAAGGATAGAAAAGGGATGATTATATGAGGTCTCATGAGTTTGAAAAGCTATTACTGCAAAAAATTTTGCAGCATATAGATGTAGGGATTCATGTAGTAGATGCTGATGGCAAAACAATATTTTATAATGAATCAATGGCTAAACTAGAAGGCATAGAAAGAGAAAAAGTTATTAATAGGCAGTTACTAGAATTATTTCCTAGTCTAAACGAGCATACAAGTACTTTATTAAGTGTTGTCAATACTGGACAAAAAATAATCGATAGAACTCAGACATATCTAAATTATAAAGGTAAAAAAATCACTACTATAAATACAACTATCCCTATTAAAAAGGACAAAACCATCCTAGGAGCTTTGGAAATTGCGAGAAATGTTACAAACATTCAAAAGCTATCTGAACAATTGGTAGATTTACAAGCAGAGCTAATAGGGGAACAAGAAAAAAAAGTCTCATATTATGACAATAAATATAGATTTGAAGATTTAATAGGTTATAATGAAAGTTTTGTAAGAGCTGTAGATATAGCTAGAAAGGCAAGGAATTCTAATTCTAGTGTTCTTATTTATGGAGAAACAGGTTCTGGAAAAGAGCTTTTTGCTCAAAGTATACACTATGATGGAAGCAGAAAAAATAAGCCATTTATAGGACAAAACTGTGCAGCTTTACCGGAATCCTTATTGGAGGGAATTTTGTTTGGTACAGTAAAAGGGAGTTTCACTGGTGCAGTAGATAGACCTGGTTTATTTGAGCAGGCTAATGGAGGTACGTTATTATTAGACGAAATAAACTCAATGGGCGTTTCTCTACAAGCAAAGCTCCTCAGGGTACTTCAAGAAGGTTATATTAGAAGGGTTGGAGGTTTAAAAGAAATCCCTATAGATGTGAGAATAATAGCTACCACTAATGAAAACCCTATTGAGTCAATAAATAAAGGGACCATTAGGAAAGACCTTTTTTATAGGCTCAATGTAATATCAATTAATGTTCCACCTTTAAGGGAAAGAAAAGATGATATAAAACTTTTATGCGCACACTTCATAAAAAGGTTTAACAAATTATTCAATAAAGATGTTTGGGTCATTTCACAGGATATGATGCAAAACTTTATGAAACATTCTTGGCCAGGAAATGTTCGAGAACTTGAAAATCTTATTGAAGGTGCAATGAATCTGATTCCTAAGGATGAACACGTTTTGAAAAATGAACATTTTTATGGATTTGTACCTAGTGCGCTAGAAGATGAATCTAATTATAATGATATAATTCATTCGCGCAAACCATTAACGGAAATAATGGAATCCATAGAGAGAAAATTGATACAAAAGGCTTTGGACGAAGCTGGATATAGCATTTCTGAAGCTGCAAGGATTCTAAAAATAAAAAGACAAACGTTACAACATAAAATAAAAAAATATGAAATACCTTTATAACTGCAAATAAATTTGCATAGCGATGCAAATTTATTTGCGTTTTTTTATTTTGTTTCTTCTTTTTTCTAAAAGCTTTATATGTAATAAAGGCTTAAAAAGAACTTTAGCTAATTATATGTTTTATTGGCAAAGATATTGCATTAATACTAAGTGATTATTTATGTATTTTTTTATTGTATTTTTTATGCATTATTTTAACAATATTTAAAAATATTTTGGAGGTGTAGTTTATGGATAATGTAAAAGTAGTTATTTGGGGGTTTGGTGCCATGGGTAGTGGAATGGCAAGGATGCTTTTAAAGAAAAAAGGCGTAGAGATTGTTGGGGTTTGCGACTTAGACCCAAATAAAGTAGGTAAAAGTATTTATGAAGTATTAGGTACTGAAAGTGAAGGTAGACCAGAAGTAATCATTAAAAACAAAATAGAGGAAGTTTTAACTGAGAAATGCTGTGATATTTGCTTGTGTGCTACTGATTCCTTTACTAAGAATGCTTTCCCTAAATTAAAATATGCACTAGAAAAGAAGGTCAATGTAATATCAACTGCAGAAGAAATGGCATATCCATATGCTCAAAGTCCAGAATTAGCTAAGGAACTTGATAATATAGCTAAGGAAAACGGTGTCACAGTTTTAGGTACAGGAATAAATCCAGGATTAATAATGGACCTATTAGTAGTATGCTTAACAGGATGTATGATTGATGTAGAGCATATAGAGGCGAAGCGTGTAAACAGCTTGTCACCATTTGGACCTGCTGTAATGGAAGAACAGGGAGTTGGATTAACAGTAGAGGAATTTGAAAAAGGGGTAGCAGACGGCACATTAGCAGGACATGTTGGATTCCCAGAGTCCATACAGATGATTGCAAGAGCAATAGGATGGGAAGTTGAAAAAATAGAACAGCAAATGAAACCTATAGTAACTAGCGTTGATAGAAAATCTCCATTTGGATTTGCTAAGGCTGGAGATGTAGCTGGTGTAAATATGACAGGGCAAGGATATGTAAATGGAGAAGTTAAAATAGATATGATACATCCACAGCAAATAGAGCCAGAAATGGAAGGTACTTATACTGGAGACTACATAACAATAAAAGGCACTCCTGAAGTAAATATGGCTATTAAACCAGAAGTAGAGGGTGGATTAGGTACTATAGCTATGTGTGTTAATATGATTCCTCATGTTATAAACGCAGAACCAGGACTAAAGACAATGATAGACTTACCAGTTCCAAGAGCAATTATGGGGGATATGAGAGATTTAATTAGAAAGTAGGGTGAATATAGTGGAAATTGCAAGAAAAGGTGATTGGGTAAGAATACATAATATTGTATTGACTCCTGACCAGAGAGCATCACAGGTGCCAGAAGACACTAGAAGTGTCCCTCTTGAAATATGGACTAAGGGTTTTCTTCTTGACGATGAGGCTAAGATAGGAGATGAAGTAAATATAGAAACCTATATTGGCAGGAAAGTATCTGGTAAATTAATAGAGATAAATCCTTATTATGAACATGATTTTGGGAAATGTGTTCCAGAGCTATTATATATAGGTAAGCAGTTAAGGGACATTCTTGAAGGTGGTGAGGAAAATGAATAAGGATATAAGCTACGATGCAGTTATGGCTAGAAAGAAAGAGATTATGAAACAAGCTATAGGTATCGATTACGATAAGTTTGAAACTGGGGGAATAGCCTTTGACTATGAGAGAATGATGAGAGAAACAGGCTATACATTACAAGAAATGCAAGAAATACAAAGTAAGACAGGAGTAGGAAATACTCCAATACTAGAGCTAAAAAACCTCACTAAACTAGCTAGGAAATTAGCTCCTAAAGGAAAGGGGGCTAGAATATTCATAAAAGATGAAGCAGCAAATCCATCAGGAAGCTTCAAGGCTAGAAGAGCAGCCATAAGCGTTTATCATGCAAAGAAACTAGGCTATAAAGGCGTTATAGCTGCTACAAGTGGTAACTATGGAGCTGGAGTAGCTAGTCAAGCTGCCATGAGAGGACTTAAATGTATTGTTGTTCAAGAATGTTATGATTCGAAAGGCGTTGGTCAGCCTGAAATAGTTGAAAAGGCTAGAAAGTGTGAGGCGCTAGGCGCTGAAGTAGTTCAATTATCAGTAGGTCCAGAGCTTTTTTACACATTTTTAAGACTGTTAGAAGATACTGGGTACTTTAATGCATCGTTGTATACTCCTTTTGGTATTGCAGGTGTGGAAACATTGGGCTATGAGATAGCTATGCAATTTAGAGCAAGAGAAGGGAGAGACCCGGATGTGGTAGTGGCAACTAATGCAGGAGGAGGAAACCTAACAGGAACTGCTAGGGGGCTAATTAAAGCAGGTGCACTCAATACACAAATTGTCGGTGCCAGTGTAAATCTGAAAGGTCTGCATATGGCAAGTGATAAACAGTTTAATAGAAAATCATTTACCACTGGGCATACTGGTTTTGGAATACCATTTTCTACTTGGCCAGATCGTTCTGATGTGCCTAGGTCAGCAGGAAGACCTCTTAGATACTTAGATAGATATGTTACAGTAAATCAAGGTGAAGTATTCTACATAACAGAGGCATTAGCTCAGATAGAAGGGATAGAGAGAGGTCCTGCAGGCAATACATCTTTGGCAGCAGCATTTTCAATTGCACAGGAACTAGATCAAGATAAAATAGTCTTAGTACAGGAAACTGAATATACTGGTGCAGGTAAGCATATACAGCCTCAACTTACTTTTGCTAGAGAAAATGGAATCCAGATTATTATTGGAAATCCTGAAGATGAAATTCCAGGAGAAAATATTATATTACCGGAACATCCAGGACTAATAAAGGCAAGAGATTTGGACTTAAATAAACTTAGAAGATCCTATATTAAAAACTGTATAGATATTATGAATGTGAGCTCTTTCTCAGAAGAAGATATTCAATTTTTAGCTGAAGATAGCAAATCTAATAC
The DNA here is from genome assembly GCF_900095305.1 of Proteiniborus sp. DW1. Taxonomy (NCBI): domain Bacteria; kingdom Bacillati; phylum Bacillota; class Clostridia; order Eubacteriales; genus Proteiniborus; species Proteiniborus sp. DW1. The sequence continues at coordinate 100,326 of NZ_FMDO01000031.1, forward strand.
AGATTTCGTTATCAGTACATTAAAAGAACTAGGAATAGATATTTAATTGGAGGTGTAGAAATGAAAAGAAAAGATGACTTTGAAACTAGAAGACAGCATTTAAAAGACTTATCAGAAGAACAACTAGAAGCACGCTTTTGGGAGTTAGCTGAGAAAATAGTAAATCCGCTTGTAGAGCTAGCTGAAAAACATACTAGTCCATCTATAGAGAGGTCAGTACTACTTAGAATGGGTTTTTCTAGTATAGAAGCTACTGCCATTGTTAATGGGGCTATAGATAGAGGATTGTTGGGCAAAGGGGTAGGACATTTAGTATATAGATTGTCTAAAGACTATAGTTTAAGTATTAGGGAAGCAGGGTTAAAACTTGCAGAAGGTCAGATGTGGGATGAGATTATGAAGATATTTGCAGGAGGTGAAAAATAATGAAACTAAAGCCTAATGAAAAGCTAAACATATCAAATATATTAGAAAATCTTGAAAACTATAGACCTAGAAGAAGAGGTTGGCATTGGAGAGAGGGTGTAGGACAAAAAAGACAGATAGGAAAATTCGAGTACTATGATACATCTGAAAATCTAGATCAGAGTCAACCTTTGCCTTCTGCTCATTATTTTGATGATATTGATCCACAGCCAGATTCTGTTATTACTACTGAAATTGCATCAGGCAGATTTGAGGATGACATCAGAAGAATGAGAATGGCTGCATGGCACGGTGCAGACCACTTAATGGTTATTAGAACTGCAGGACAAAGCCATTTTGATGGACTAATTGAAGGAACGCCTCAGGGTATAGGAGGTATACCTATTACTAGAAAGCAAGTTAGAGCGCAAAGAAAAGCTCTTGATTTAATAGAAGACGAGGTTGGAAGACCAATTAATTACCATTCCTATGTTAGTGGAGTAGCAGGCCCTGAAATAGCAGTTATGTTTGCAGAAGAAGGAGTAAATGGTGCTCATCAAGACCCACAATACAATGTTCTATATAGAAATATTAATATGATTAGGTCTTTTGTAGATGCTGCAGTGGCTAAAAAAGTAATGGCTTGGGCTGATATGGCTCAAATTGATGGAGCTCACAATGCAAATGCTACAGCTAGAGAAGCATGGAAGGTTATGCCAGAGCTTATGGTACAGCATGCTATTAACTCTATGTATTCTGTAAAGATAGGTATGAAGAAAGAGAACATATGTCTATCTACTGTACCTCCAACAGCACCACCAGCTCCTTGTATGAGAATTGACTTGCCTTATGCAGTTGCCCTTAGAGAGCTATTTAAAGAATATAAGATGAGAGCTCAGCAGAATACTAAGTATATGGGCTCTTCAACAAGAGAGGCTACAGTAACACATACTCTTAATCTACTGATTTCAAAGCTTACTAGAGCAGATATTCAATCTACTATAACTCCTGATGAAGGAAGAAATGTTCCATGGCATATATATAACATAGAAGGTACTAATACAGCTAAACAGGCTTTAATAGGTATGGATGGACTTGCTGAAATGGTAGAAATAAAAAGAGATGGTGGAGAGCTTGCTGATAAGGTCAGAGAATTGAAAGAAAGAGCTATACTATTTATGGAAGAAATGCTTGAAGTGGGAGGATACTTTAAAGCTGTAGAAGAAGGATTCTTCGTAGACTCAGGATATTATCCTGAAAGAAATGGAGATGGTATTGTTAGAAAGATTGATGGAGGTATTGGTGTAGGCACAGTATATGAAAGAGAACATGACTACATGGCGCCAGTTACTGCTCATTTTGGATATAACAATATAGCACAATATGATGAGAATGCAGTAGATAACCCATCAGTTCTTATTGGAGGATGTACATTTGAAGACCCAGACAAGATAATATATATTGATGAACTAGATGAAACTGACAATGTAAATGTAAGAATGGAAGAAACAAGAGAGTTAAGAGAAACAACAAAAATAAAGCCTGAAATGGAATGGCAAGGTGATGGCATAATTCAGATAACGTTATTCTTACCAACTGACGAGAGAACTGCTGAATTTGCGGCTATTGAAATAGGTAAAAAATTAGGCCTTGAAGATGTGGAAGTTATTCATAAAGAAATAATGCAAGCAGCAGAAGGTACAAGAATAGAATTAAAGGGAAGAGTACCATTTACAATAGATACAAGCAAGCTTGTAATACCACCAAAGCCAGAGGTTATGTCAGATGATGAAATAAGAAAAGAGATAGAAGCTCGTCCAATGAAAATAGTAGCTGGAACAGTAGGCGAAGATGAGCACTCTGTTGGATTAAGAGAGATAATAGATATTAAACATGGTGGAATAGAAGGATATGGTATAGAATGTCACTATCTTGGAACTTCAGTACCTGTTGAAAAACTGATAGATGCAGCTATAGAGCTAAACGCAGATGCTATACTTGCTTCAACAATTATTAGCCATGATGATATTCATTATAAAAATATGAGAAGAATTCATGAGCTATGTGTAGAGAAAGGTATAAGAGATAGAATTATTATAGCTTGTGGTGGAACACAGGTATCTAATGAGTTAGCTGTAGAACAGGGAGTAGACGCAGGATTTGGAAGAGGAACCAAGGGAGTACATGTAGCTACTTTTCTTGTTAAAAAAAGAAGGGAAATGTTGAATGAGAATTAATGTTTTAGTAGCTGAAATTGGTAGTACTACAACAGTAGTAAATGCATTTAGTGGAATATATGATGGCTGCCCTACATTTGTGGGTCAGGGTCAAGCTCCTACAAGTGTAGGAGAGGGGGATGTCAATATAGGTCTTAGAACAGCCATTAGGGATTTGAGTGAAAGCCTTAAGGTAAGTGACATAGAGTATGATGAGCTTATGTCTACAAGCAGTGCTGCAGGGGGATTAAAGATGACTGTTCATGGTCTAGTATATGACATGACTGTAAGAGCAGCAAAGGAAGCAGCCTTAGGGGCTGGGGCAAATCTTCATATGATTACTGCTGGGAAAATGAGAAGAACGGATTTAAATAAGCTTAAAGAAATCAATCCTAATATTATTTTGATTGCTGGGGGAGTAGATTATGGTGAACGGGATACAGCTATTCATAATGCAGAATTGATTAGGGGGCTAAAATTAGACATACCTGTAATATATGCAGGAAACATAGAAAATCAGGAAGAGATTCGGGAAATATTTAAAGATACTCATACAAAGCTATATATTGTGGATAATGTTTATCCTAAAATCGACCAGCTTAATATAGAGCCCACAAGGAAAGTGATACAGGAAGTATTTGAAGAGCATATTATTCATGCACCTGGAATGGGGAAAGTAAGAGAAATGGTGAATGGGCCGATTATACCAACACCTGGAGCAGTAATGCTCTCAGCAAAACTGCTAAAGGAAGAAGTTGGGGATGTACTAGTATTAGATGTTGGAGGAGCCACCACAGATGTTCATTCTGTCACAGAAGGCAGTGATGAAGTAAATAGAATACTAGTGAGCCCTGAGCCAATATCTAAGAGAACGGTAGAAGGCGATCTTGGAGTATATGTAAACTCGAAAAACATTGTAGATAGAATTGGGCTAGACAATTTGGCTAGTAAACTAGATATTAGAACGGATGAATTAACTAATCTAGTTGAGAATCATAAGCCCATTCCTGTATCTAATTTAGAAAAGAGGTTTGTTGAAGAATTGACTCTTGAAGCTGTGGTAACAGCAGTAAAGAGACATGCTGGAAAATTTAGAGATTTGTACGGACCAAATGGCAAGAAAACAATAGCAGAAGGTAAGGATTTAACAAACATTAGGTATATAGTTGGTACTGGGGGAGCACTGACAAGACTACCTAATAGGGAAGATATTATGAAAAGTATTGCACTAAGCAATAAAGGAAATGAATTACTGCCAAATAAAGAGGCAAAAATATTAGTTGACAATAATTATATTATGGCTTCATTAGGTGTATTATCAGAGAAATATCCAGAAGCCGCAATTAAGCTTTTAAAAGATAGCTTAAAAATCAAATAGTGATGGCTTTCTACTATTTCAGCATATGAGCAATCATTTAGCATTAGGAATTGCTCTAATAGACACCTTTAACTACTGGAAATTAGGGTTGGTTTTCATACCAACCCTAAATAATATCTATTTTGTCATGCTGAGCATGAGTTAATTATTTTTAATTTAAAGGATATAAAATATATTAGATAGGGGGAACAAAATGTATCCAAGAGTAGAGATATCTTTAGATAAAATTAGGCATAATGCAAAAAAGCTAATATCCTTATGTAATAATAATGGTATTAATGTGGCTGCTGTAACTAAAGTTTTTTGTGGAATGCCAGAAATAGCAAAGGTTCTAGTCGAATCTGGTGCTTCGGTACTTGCTGATTCCAGAATTGAAAACCTGAAACGCTTACAATCCATAGAAGTTCCTAAGCTTCTACTCAGGTTACCAATGATAAGCCAAGCTGATGAAGTAGTGCAATTTGCAGATATATCATTAAACTCTGAATTAGAAACTATAAGAGTACTTTCACAAAAGGCTGTGGACAGGTCAAAAATCCATAGTATTATTTTGATGATAGATTTAGGAGATTTAAGAGAAGGTATATTAGATGAAGAAGAAACATTAAAAACTGTAGCGGAAATTTTAAGATTAAAAGGAATTAAGTTATTAGGTTTAGGAACAAATCTTACATGCTATGCTGGTGTAATACCTAAGCATGAAAACTTAAATCATTTAGTTAATATTAAAGAAAAAATAGAAAAAGAATTTTCAATAAAACTTGAAATAGTTTCTGGTGGAAATTCAAGTAGCTTATATCTTCTTGACGGCGGAGAAGGTGTTCCAAAAGGTATCAATCAACTTAGATTAGGAGAATCTATAGTTCTGGGAAGAGAAACTGCATTTGGTAATATTATGGAAGACACCTATGAAGATTGCTTTAGATTAGTTACTGAAATTATAGAGATAAAGGACAAGCCTTCACTACCTATTGGAGAGATAGGAATGGATGCCTTTGGTAACAAACCTGTATTCCAAGATAAAGGTATAAGAAAAAGGGCAATATGTGCCATCGGTAAACAAGATGTAAGTATAGATAACATAGTTCCCGAAGATGAAAAAATAACTATTTTTGGAGGCAGTAGTGATCACTTAATAATTGATGTTACTGATAGCTTGAAAAATTATAAAGTAGGAGATAAAGTATCTTTTAAGCTAAGCTATGGAGGAATATTAAGTACATCGACGTCAGAATATGTAGCTAAAGTATTTATTTAAATGGAAGTGTTTCAAAATTCAACCTTCGCTAAAGATATTTTCACATATACTCTTTTAATTTGCATAATATTATATTATAATTAATGTATTAAGGAGGTTGATGGAATGCTGACTACTGAACAGAAGCTGCTATGTGCATTAGCCCATCTAGGCGTATTTGTTGGGATACCTATAATTGCCCCAATAATAGCTCTTTTAGTATCGAGTGATGGTTTCGTTAAGATGCAAGCAAAAGAAGCTTTAGGCTTTCAAATTATGATGGCTGCTGCCAGTATTATATCGGTTATACTAATATTTGTCCTTATAGGAATACCATTATTAATAGTCGTTGGAATAGCAACTGTAATTTTTCCAATATTGGCGATAATAAAAGTCGTAGATGGAGTTGACTACTCTTATCCCATATCGGGTTCTATAGTAAGAAAAATTTAAGAACTATGATTATACATGAAACCTTCTCCATATGAGTTATTCAGAAAACTGTGTGGAGAGGTTTTTTTAAGGAGAGAAGCTATATGGACTTATTTCAATTAAGTGCCGAAATGAATATAAAAAAATCAGCCCCTTTGGCAGATAGAATGCGGCCAAATACCCTTGAGGAGTTTATTGGTCAGGAGCATATTATAGGCAAGGGTAAGCTTCTATATAGAGGAATAATAGCAGACAAATTGAGCTCTGTTATTTTTTATGGTCCTCCTGGCACTGGAAAAACAACATTAGCTAAAATAATTGCTAATTCTACTAAAAAAAATTTTGAACAGTTAAATGCAGTGACATCAGGAGTAAAGGATATTAGAGAAGTAATAGATAGAAGCAAAGAAATACTTGGAATGTATAATAAAAGGACTATTTTATTTATTGATGAAATACATAGGTTCAATAAAACTCAACAGGATGCTCTTTTACCTTATGTTGAAAATGGGACACTTATACTTATAGGTGCAACAACAGAAAATCCTTTTTTTGAAGTAAATAAGGCTCTTATATCAAGATCTATGGTTTTTAAGCTTGAGCCATTAAAGGATGAACACATTCGAGCTATATTAGATAGAGCAATAAATGATAGAGATAGAGGACTAGGGGAGTTTAACATAGAAATTGATGGCGATGCTATTGAGCATTTAGTAAGAGCCTCTAGTGGAGATGCAAGAATAGCTTTAAATGGATTGGAGCTTGGAGCTCTAACTACTTCCCCTGAAGCAAATGGTGTTATAAAATTAACCTTAAACGTTATAGAGGAATGTGTACAAAAAAGAGCAATTAGATATGAAAAAAATGGGGATGAGCATTATGATATTGTTTCAGCTTTTATTAAGAGCATGAGAGGTTCAGATCCAGATGCTACTTTGTACTGGCTGGCTAAAATGATATACGCAGGTGAAGACCCTAAGTTTATTGCAAGAAGAATAATCATATGTGCATCTGAAGATGTGGGTAATGCTGATCCACAAGCCCTAATTTTAGCAGTAGCTGCTTTTCAAGCTATAAATACAATAGGCATGCCTGAGGGAAGGATTCCACTTGCACAGGCTGCTGTATATGTTGCATGTGCTCCAAAAAGTAATGCAGCATATTTAGGAATAAATAATGCTTTAGAGGATATTGAAAAAGGTAAGATGGGACAGGTACCAAATTACCTAAGAGACTCAACTAGTAAGAAAATGGAGGGAAAGTATATTTTAGATTCAATACATGATGGTAAGAATTATTTATATCCTCATGATTATCCTGAGGGATATGTTTCACAGCAATATCTACCAGATGAATTTGCGGATGTTAAATACTATAATCCTATAGAAAGTGGATATGAAAAGGTAATAAAAGAAAGGATAAACAAGTTATATAATAAGTAATTTATATAAGTGAATAACAAGACATTATCAGTATAGAAAACGCAATTATGCGTTTTTCTTTTTTGTAATTTGGAACTAAATAGGCGAAATTGAATAGTATAAATAATAGGAAGTATTTTTGACAATTGCATGTATTGAAG
>NZ_FMDO01000032.1 GCF_900095305.1 Proteiniborus sp. DW1
TGAAAGAATGGTAAATGTAAAGGCAGAATATCCAGAGGTTAATAAGATTATATATGAAAATCCCAAGCCTATACATAATGAAGAGGATGTTATTCATGAAATCATTATGGAACAAAAAAAAGTAAAAAGTGAAGAAGAAACTATAGTGAATTGTCCAAATGAAGAGGTTGAAGTAACAGCAATAACATCCGGTGCAATAGCTAAAATCCCAGTAGTTCTTGCCACCTTCACACTCAGAATTAATTTAAGTTCCTTAATTGAGTTTTCAGAGCCCATATTTCAAATAAAAGAAATAAATAAAAAAGTGAATATTAGTCAGTGTACTTTAGTTCAAGGCACAAGTACAGTTTTTATAAAAGGCTTCATAAAAAAAGATATAAGTTATTACACAGGTTCATCTACAAAAGAGGGTGTGGTATACGGAGAAGTTGAGAAATTAACAGCAGAGATACCATTTAAATGTACAACTCTTTTTAGTTATAATATTATGAAACCAGAGGAGATAAAGAAAAGCACTACAGAAGAATTTAAGTATGCTATTAATAATGAAAGTATAAGTGATGATAATGATTATGGGGTTGAAGCTGAAACCATAGAAGATTTCATATATGGAGATTCTAGTTATATTAACCAAGTGGTAACTGAGTATTACAATGAGGCACCATACTGCGAGGTTGTGTGTAGCAAAATAGTTGAGACAGAAAAAATAATAGTAAATAGAGAAAGAGATAAAGATATAGAACAAGTACAAAAGCTCCATGCAATAGAAGGAGAGGGAGTATTATATATTACGATAAGGATTTTACAAAAGAAATTAGTATCTATACCGAAGATACTAGAAAAGAAGAACTTGACCTAATAGCATAAGTAAGAAAAGTTATAATAAGCAAAATAAATTATTTATAAAACAAATGTAACTAAAAATGGAAGCCTGAATAATATGTACTAGGAAATGAGGCGAGTGCAAAACCTCATAACCTGAAAAACTATTAAGGGAGGCAAACAAATGTCATATATGGACAATAATCTATACGGTGCAAAAGTAAGCTATGGAAAGCAAGAGACAAATAGTGTTTGTAAACCAGGAAAATCTACATGTGTTGATGTTAAATCGACTACATTAGTAGATGCAGTAAATTATCCTGTAGATTTAGCACCTATAAGAAGCGGTGCAGTTGCTAAAATACCAGTTGTTTTAGCACAACTTACAGTTCAGGTGAATGTAGATTCAATCAACGAATTGCCAGAGCCAGCTATAGAAATCAAGAATATAAAGAAACATCTCAAGATTACTCAATGTCTACTATTGCAAAATACTAACATGCTATTTGTAAAAGGCTTTGTAAGAAAGAACATTGAGTATGCTACACTTGGATGTTCAAATTCTAAAGGAATATGTGGAGATATAAAACATTGCACGATAGACGTTCCATTTAAATTCACAACACCAATCCAATACAATGGAATAGCACCAGCTCCTGTTAAATTTAGAAATGAGTCTGAATTCGAGTACTTCAGAGAAAGAGAAATATTTGGACCAGATTTTGCAGATAAAGATAAATTACTATCTGGTGACTTATCTGAATTTAATCAAGTTACAACTGAATACTTCAACGAATTACCTTTCTGCGAGTTAATCAGCAGTAGAATAGTAGAATTTGATGAGTATCTAAATCCGGCTAAACCTTACAAAGATAAAGTTCCATTTGAAGAGAGAGTATTCAATCGCTTCGAGGAAAAAATGGTAATCTATATCACACTAAAAGTATTGCAAAAACGCCAGGTAGCCATCGGGGCAGTAGGCGGCACTACATGCCCACGTGACTACGATGAATAGTATTAAGTAAATATTGCAGTGCTGTAGGAAACATCTGGGTTTAAAACCCAGGTGTTTTTTTATATCAAGGTACAAAAGCTTTTCAATATTACTATATGCAAACTATCTAATAATGTGAATGAAAAAATAATAAAATGTAAATAATTTAATAGACAGTATTAAATTAAAATTCTTGGTGAAAAATAAATTAAATATTGTTTGACAAAAGAACTATTTAATATTATAATACTGGTAAATAAAACAAATTAAAGACTATGAAGAGAAGAGTAGGTATAGAAGGTAGTTATAGAGAGCTGGCTATGGTGGAATGTCGGTACGAAATCTATATTGAAGAACATCTCAGAGTCTCTAACCGAAATCTTATGAAAGTAGACTTAGACGGATTCGCACCGTTATTAGCGAGCAGTATTAAATTAGTACTGTTATTGAGTTGGTCATTTTATATGACAATTAGGGTGGTACCGCGAAATATAGCCTTTCGTCCCTTTATAGGGAGGATAGGCTTTTTTATTTGCTTTTATTTCAATGATTAAATTTATATAAAATTAAATAGAAGGAGGAATATTTATGACTTTTACTTTAGTGAGGGATATTTATAGAAATCAACAAGAGTACTTAGGAAAAACAATTAAAGTCGCTGGATGGGTAAGAACTATCAGAAGTTCAAAATCCTTTGGGTTTATTGAAATAAACGATGGTAGCTTTTTTAAGAACATCCAAATAGTATATGATGAAGCTCTGGCTAACTTCGAAGAGGTATCTAAATTCTCAATAAGCTCAGCTTTAATAATTGAAGGTACTTTAATTGAAACACCTAATGCGAAGCAACCCTTTGAAATCAAAGCTGAGAAAATAGAGCTTGAGGGTAAATCTAGTTCAGAGTTTCCATTGCAAAAGAAAAGACACAGCATGGAGTACTTAAGAACTATTGCACATCTAAGACCAAGAAGTAATACTTTTTCAGCAGTATTTCGAGTAAGGTCTCTAGCAGCTTATGCTATTCATAAGTTTTTCCAGGATAGAGGATTTGTTTATGTTCATACTCCTATTATTACAGGAAGTGATGCTGAAGGAGCAGGAGAAATGTTTAGGGTTTCTACACTAGACTTGTTAAATGTACCTAAGGACAAGGAAGGAAAAGTAGATTTTTCAGAAGATTTTTTTGGCAAAGAAACAAGTTTAACGGTAAGTGGTCAGCTTGAAGCCGAGACTTTTGCTCTAGCATTTAGAAATGTATATACTTTTGGTCCAACTTTTAGAGCTGAGAATTCAAATACTGCAAGACATGCTGCTGAGTTCTGGATGATAGAGCCTGAAATTGCATTTGCAGATTTAAAAGATGATATGGAATTAGCTGAAGATATGTTAAAATATATTATAAAATATGTTATGGAAAATGCACCTGAAGAAATGGAATTCTTTAACTCATTTATAGATAAAGGACTAATTGATAGATTAAATAACATAGTAAATTCAGAGTTTGGAAGTGTAACTTATACAGAAGCTATCGAAATACTATCAAAGGTTAAAGACAGATTCGAATATCCTGTTGAGTGGGGATGTGACCTACAAACAGAGCATGAAAGATATTTAACAGAAGAAGTATTTAAAAAGCCAGTATTTGTAACAGACTATCCAAAAGATATCAAGGCTTTCTATATGAGATTAAATGATGATAACAAAACTGTTGCGGCCATGGACTTATTAGTTCCTGGTATCGGAGAGATAATTGGAGGAAGCCAAAGAGAAGAAAGACTAGAGATTTTAGAAAAAAGAATGGAAGAGATGGGACTAGACAAAGAAGATTATTGGTGGTATTTAGAACTAAGAAAATACGGTGGAACTAAACATGCTGGCTTTGGGTTGGGATTTGAAAGAGCTATTATGTATATGACAGGAATGAGCAACATAAGAGATGTGATTCCTTTCCCTAGAACAGTAGGTTCAGCAGAGTTTTAATTTTATAAAAATATATGTTTATGGTACTAGTTTTTATCAACTAGTACCATAATTCAAACTTTTTGAGGAGGGAAATGATATGAGTTTATACAAACAGTGGACAGATGTGGCTTATGAAGAAAGAGATCAAAAAGAATATAATAAGTTTTGGGAAGTATATTTGGAAAAAGAAAAGAATGTATATGCAAGTATATTAGGAAGTAAAGAAAATGTGTTTCAAGGAAAACTAAAAGAACTGGCCGAAAGATTTAGCTTAGACGCTGTTACATTCACAGGATTTCTAGATGGTATCAATACTAGCTTAGTAAATTCAATTGATTTAGAAAATCTAGAAGAAGAAAGTGAGATTAAACTAGAGATTGACTTTGAAAAATTATATTTTAATATGCTAAATGCAAAAGCTCCTTGGCTATATGAACTACCTCAGTGGGACGATATATTAACGAAAGAAAAAAGAAAAGAAATAACTAAAGAGTATAGAAGCTCCAAAACAGTAGTTAAAGATAAAAAAATCGGAAGAAATGACCCATGTCCATGCGGAAGTGGAAAAAAATACAAAAAATGTTGTGGACAATAATGCTACTTAGGCAATAAGGTGTAACCAACAAAAGAACTGGAGGATTATAAAATGGTACAAAGAATAAAAGTTAATTTTGATACAGTAGAAGCAATGTTGTTTTTTTGGCAAACAACAAATGACAGAGAAAAAGTTACTGAAAAATATTTAAATGATGTTGCAGATATGGAAGGTCTTAAACTAATATATGATGAAGAGTTTGATGGAGAATCAGTTAGACGAGCTATGAGTGCAGTGTCTAATAGAGAACCATTTCAAAGTAAAAGTAAAAAGGAAGGAAGATTTTGGAACAACAACCTTTGGATGCTAGAAGATTTAGAGTACACTAACTCAATGTTACAACCAATAAAGAAACTAAATTTAGACACTATAATAGATGAAATAAACTCACTTAAAGTGAGCAAGAATTTTGAAACTATAGAAGTATTTTTTGTACCCTTCCATACAGATGAGTACATTATATTAGATAACAAATTAATAATAAATTTCTTTAGAGTAAGACCAGATTTTGCTAGCGAGAAAACTTATATTGGTGAACTGGAGATTACTGACTTTATAAAAGAAAAGATAATTGAACTTTTAAATTAATCATAAAATAATGATATTCAAAATGGTTATTTTATAGATAGAGAACATAATTTAAAACTTTTGTTTAATAATAAAAGTAGCAATTTAAAATAGTTGCTACTTTTTTAATTTTTTCTTGCATATAAAATAGCATTTTGGTATACTAATAATAAACAAAAGTTTATAAAATAAACAAGAGTTGGTGATGATATGACCCTAAGGGAAAAGGAAATACTTTCTTTGATAAGAGCTAACCCAATGATAAGTCAACAGGAAATTGCAAGACTTCTTGGTATTACTAGATCATCTGTCGCAGTTCATATTAGCAATTTAATTAAAAAGGGGTATGTCAAGGGGAAAGGATATGTTTTAAATGAAGAAAATTATGTAACAGTTATTGGCGGAGCAAATGTTGATATCCAAGGATTTTCTCTAGATAAGTTAAAGCTAAATGATTCAAATCCTGGGAAAGTTAAAGTTTCCGCAGGGGGAGTTGGTAGAAACATTGCAGAAAACCTATCTAGGCTAGGCATCAAGACAAAGTTAATAACTGCAGTTGGAGATGATTTATATGGAGAAAAGATATCAAATGAATGCAGGATTGCAGGTATTGATATTGATCATTGTCTAGTTTTAAAGAGCATGCCCTCATCTACTTACTTATCCGTTTTAGATGAAAATGGCGATATGAAGGTAGCTATATCTGACATGGATACAATTGACTATCTGAATATTGATTTTTTAAAGACAAAATCTTTAATTATTGAAAATTCTTCTGCTATAGTAATTGATACAAATCTTTCACTGGAAGTAATAGAGTATCTCTTAAGCAATTTTAAACATAAGATTTTCTTTGTTGATACAGTGTCTACTACAAAAGCTAGGAAAGTTAAAGAATTAATTGGCTATTTTCATACAATTAAACCTAATATTTACGAAACAGAAGAATTAACAGGAGTTAAAATAACAAGTGACCATGATTTAGAAGTAGCAGCAGAAGTTTTTTTGAAAAAGGGATTGAGGAGAGTATTTATCACTTTGGGAGAAAGAGGAGTATTCTATAAAGATGAGTTGACGAAAAAGTTCGTTAAACCCCCAGCAGTAAAAGTAGTAAATGCTACTGGTGCAGGAGATGCATTTATGGCTGGTCTTGTTTATAGTTATATTAATGACTTGAATTTAGACGATACTATACAATTTTCAATGTATGCTTCAGAGATGGCACTAAGCCATGAAAACACAATTAACCCAAACATATCAGTTGATAGTATATATAATAAAATGAGGAGTGAATAAAATGTTAAGTAGTTATTTGAAAGTAAAGCCAGAAATTGAAGAGGCTCTTAAAAAAGGTAAACCAGTAGTTGCTTTAGAATCAACAATTATTTCTCATGGTATGCCCTATCCTGAGAATATAAAAATGGCTAAAGAAGTTGAGAGAATAGTAAGAGAAAATGGTGCAGTACCAGCAACTATTGCAATATTAAATGGTGTTTTAACAGTTGGATTAAATGAAGAAGAGTTAGAGCTATTAGGAAATAGTGAAGGAGTTTTAAAGGCGAGTAGAAGAGATTTGCCTTTTATAGTTGCTAAAGAATTAAATGGAGCTACAACCGTAGCTGCTACTATGATAATAGCAGCAATGGCTGGAATAAAAGTATTTGCTACAGGTGGAACTGGTGGTGTTCATAGACATGCTCAAGAAACTTTTGATATTTCAGCTGATTTACAGGAACTAGCCAATACAAATGTTGCAGTTGTATGTGCAGGAGCTAAATCCATATTAGATATAGGACTTACATTAGAGTATCTAGAAACCCAAGGTGTACCAGTTGTAGGATTTGGAACTGACGAATTTCCTGCTTTTTATACTAGAAAAAGTGGTTTTAAGGTAGATTATAGAGTGGACTCTGAAGTGGAGTTAGCAAAAGCATTAAAAGCAAAATGGGATATGGGACTAAAAGGTGGTTTAGTTGTAGGTAATCCAATACCTTATGAATATGAGATGAACTATGATGATATAAACAATGCTATAACTGAGGCACTAGTAGAAGCTGATAAAAAAGGCATAAAAGGTAAAGAAGCAACTCCTTTTTTACTTTCTAAAGTAAAGGAAATAACAAAAGGTAAAAGTCTAGAGTCAAATATTCAACTAGTATATAACAATGCTAAGCTAGCAGCTAAGTTAGCATTAGAGTTAAGCAGATTATAGTTATTTATAATCCATAATATAAAATCAGTAAGTTTAATTATTTTATATACTAATAATGATAGAATTATGGCCGTATATTGTGGCTCAACCCAAGCCTTTGGCATACAATTAGATAGAGTTGTTGCTAGGATACTACGATGAATTATTCAACTAACAATGTGACTCATTGCATATACGTTAAATACATATGTGTAATGAGTCTATTATTTTAGTTTACATAATTTGTACATTGAACTTCCAAAAGAATTCCTGTAAGGTATATGAGGGAGGGATTCTATGAGAAATAAAAAGAAGTTATTTATTTCAATATTTCTAGTTATAACTATGGTCTTATCAATATTTTTAGTGAAGCCAGAAGAGGGACAAGCAGATAGCAAATTTAATATGACATATCTATATTTTGGAGATGTGAATAATCAAAAGAGTTTAGTTGAGAAGACTAAAGCTTCCTTAGATGTAATCTCTCCAAATTATTTTAATATTGACAGTGATGGAAGTCTGTTATTAACAAGTTTGCTAAGTACAGAATTTATTAGTAGTATGCATTCTCAAAATATAAAAGTAGTTCCCTTTATAAGTAATCATTGGGATAGGGAATTAGGAAGAATAGCATTGAAGAATAGAGAAAAATTAGCTGATGAGATAGTAACAGCGATAAAAAAATATAATCTCGATGGAGTTAATGTAGATATTGAAAATGTTACTGAAGTTGACAGAGAAAATTATACAGATTTTGTGAGGATTTTAAGAAGTAAATTACCTGAAGGGAAAGAGTTATCAGTTGCAGTAGCAGCAAATCCAAGAGGTTTTACTAAGGGTTGGCATGGCTCATATGATTACGAAGCACTGGCAAAATATAGTGACTATCTAATGATTATGGCATATGATGAAAGCTATTATGGCAGCAAACCAGGACCTGTTGCTAGCAAAACTTTTGTAGAGAGCTCAATAAAATATGCATTAAATAGAGTTAGTCCTGATAAGATTGTTTTAGGCATCCCCTTTTTTGGTAGATACTGGAACGAGAATGAATCTGTCGGAGGACATGGAATAAGTTTAGCAAAAGCCAACTCAGTGATAAAACACTACAATAGTGATATATATTTTGATAAAGCTACAATGTCACCATATGCTACTTTTTCCATTGGTGTCAATGATACTAAGCTATTAGTCAATGGAAAGGCTCTAACTCCAGGAAAATATACAGTATGGTTTGAAAATGAGGATTCAATCAAAGACAAGCTTCAACTAGTTCATAAATACAATCTAAAGGGTACTGGTAGCTGGTCATTAGGGCAAGAGCTACCTAGCACTTGGGAATATTATAAGCTTTGGCTGAATGGTAAGTATTTTGTTGACATTGACAATAACTGGGCTAAAAATGATATACTTTCAATGGTTGGTATGGGGTGGATGAAGGGAACTTCCAATGTCAACTTTTCGCCTAGTGAAACTATTACAAGAGCTCAAGCAGCAGCTACTTTAGTTCGTGCACTAGAGTTGGAAGATACAAATGTTATCAATGGAGAAAAATTCACTGATGTTCCTTCAACTCATTGGGCAAATAAAGAAGTTCAAATAGCAGCCAAAAAAGGTATATTTGTGGGTGTAGGTAATAAAAAGTTTGCTCCAGATGAACCTGTTACCAGAGAACAAATGGCTACACTTCTAAGTAGGATTACTAACTATGGTACTGATATCAAGGAATACAAAAATCCTTTCATCGATGTAAAACCTAGTTGGTCATATGATTCAATTATGCAAATGAATTATGCAGGTGTTTTTGTTGGATTTGAGGACAAGACCTTTAGACCTAGAGTAAAAATGACAAGAGCAGAAATGGCTGCTGTATTAAATAGGGTAAAGGATTCTATTAATTTTGATTAATTGAAAAATATTATAATATAATAATCAGTTTAAAGAAAAGCTTCTCTAATTATAATGATTAGTTGGAGCTTTTTTTATTTATAACTGTGTTGTTTATTATAATATAAAAAAAGTGTAATAATTATTAATATTAAAGTTTAAACTATAATGTGATATAATAAACAAGGAGTTTAAAATCGCTTTATAACAATAATGGGGGTGGAATTATGAAAAAAATACTAGTAACTGGTGCTTTAGGGCAAATAGGTACTGAACTAGTTATGCATTTAAGAAAAAACTATGGAGAAGATAATGTAATCGCTAGTAGTAGAAGCAAAAAAGCAGGAGCAGAAAAGTTAATAGAATCTGGTTTATTTGAACTTGTTGATGTAAGAGATGCGCAACAGATAGCTGATGTAGTTAAGAAATATAATATCGATACAGTTATACATTTAGCAGCTGTATTATCTGCAGTTGGTGAGCAGAACCCAACTCTTACTTGGGAAATTAACATGGGTGGATTGTTTAATGTTCTTGAAGTAGCAAGAGAAACTGGAATATCTGTATTCACACCTAGCTCGATAGCAGCATTTGGACCATCTACTCCAGCAGATAACACTCCACAAGATACAATTCAAAGACCTACAACTATGTATGGTGTAACTAAGGTTTCAGGGGAACTTTTATGCGATTATTATTATCAAAAATATGGAGTTGATACTAGAGGAGTTAGGTTTCCAGGTTTAATTTCCTATGAAGCTTTGCCAGGTGGTGGAACTACAGACTATGCAGTACATATTTATTATGATGCAATAGAAAAAGGGAAGTATACAAGCTTTATAGGAGAAGGTACTTACATGGACATGATGTATATGCCTGATGCTATAGATGCTATTGTACAGCTTGCTGAAGCTGACCCTGCTAAGTTAATTCATAGAAATGCATTTAACGTAACAGCGATGAGCTTTGCGCCTGAACATATTTACGCAGAGATCAAAAAACATATTCCAAACTTTGTTATGGACTATGATGTTGATCCAATTAGACAAAGCATAGCTAATTCATGGCCTAATTCACTTGATGACAGTGCAGCTCGAGAAGAGTGGGGATGGAATCCAAAATACGATTTAGCAGCAATGACTACTGATATGTTAGAAAAATTGAGAATTAAATTAGGTAAATAATTAGAATTAAAATAAATGGAGCTATTTAAGAATACCTTATAAATAGACAGAAAAAGTCTATTTTATAAGGTATTTTTTTAACAAGAAACTTTAAGTCTATTTCAATCATTTTTTACATAAAAGTACAAATTAGAGCATTATTCTTTTAGGCATAAATGCTGTATGTCGCTATTTGACTATTACCCAGGGAATATTAGATTTATAAGTGGCATATAGCAGGCTAAATCATATAATAAAGTATTAATTATATGTTTAGTATAAGGAGGTGCATCAATGAAGGGAATAATATTATGTGGTGGTCAAGGAGCTGGATTAAGGCCTATTACTCATACCATACCTAAAGAGCTTATACCTGTTTCAAATAGACCAGTTCTTTATTATATTCTAGATTCTCTATTAAAGGCAGATATAACTGAGATAGGCATAGTCATAAGTGAGCATGAAGAAATCTTTAAAAGCTATCTAAAGGAATACGAAAAAAGAAATTTGGAATATGAATTTATTTATCAACATCAAACTCTAGGATTAGCAGATACTATTGCTATTACAGAGGATTTTGTACAAGATGATGATTTTATTGTAATTATTGGAGATAATTTTTATGAACTAAATTTAAAAGAACTAATAGATGATTTTTATAATTCAACTAGTAATTGCAGCATTTTTCTTCATAAGGTTGAAGAGCCTGAGAGTTTTAGAATTGCAGAAGTTAAAGAAAAACAAGTATTAAGTATAGAAGATAAACCTAAAAATCCTAAGAGCAATCTAGCTGTTACTGGAATTTATATTTTTGACAAAAATATTTTTAAGGGCTGCAAGGAAATAAGACCTTCATGGACAGGGGAATATGAAATTAGTGATGGGATAAAATGGTTGATAGATAATGGTTACAAGGTTACTTATAACATCTCTAGATCCTTATGGCTTGATTTAGGAACACCGAAAGATATACTGTATGCTAACCAGTATATTTTAAGTGGAATAAAAAGCAATATCAAAGGATTAGTAAATGAAAAAAGCATAATAACCGGGAATGTGTTCCTTGCCGAAAATTCTAAAATTTATAATAGTATCATAAGGGGTCCTGTAATTATAGGAAGTAATACAATTATAGAAAACAGTTATATTGGACCTTATACCTCTATTATGAACAATGTAAAAATAATTGATTGCCAGATAGAAAATAGTATCATATTAGATAAATGCTTTATAACACGAGTTATGAATATAATTGATTCTAGCATAATTGGGGAAAATACTAATATTGTTTCTCAAAACACATGTAAAAGAGCAAACTCCTTTATTTTAGGGAATGATAGTAATATAATACTTTATTGATAAACTAAGGAGAACATTTAAGTAAATCAAGGCTTAGAAGTAAGAGTTTATATGCTGCTTTTTAAAAGAGAATGGCGAAAATAATTAGGGAGATGTAAGTTAATTTTAAATAAACATCTCCCATTAATATTTCAACCTCTGCTCATTGTTATTTAACAATATAAGGCATCTTCTAAAGAATATATTATATAGGCAGAGTCTTAATTCTATTTGCATAGGATATATAATCTTTAGTCTTCATAATAGGCTTACAGAATTTTTCAAGCAAAAATTTATCACTAACCTTCCAAGTATGAGATGACCTAGATTTTCTTCTAATATAGACATGATGGTACATATCAGAGGAGTAAATCCTAATCCCCTTCTTTAAGCAGCTTCTACAAAACTGTGTATCTTCTCCAATAGATATATTTGCGAATTTTACTTCTTTAAAAATGCTTTTCTTAAACATAAGAGTAGAACCATTAACAAAGTTAACATATCTATTTTCTCTATTTGGATCTCTAATTGCCAGTAGTTCTGACTGTTGAAAGTAAACTAAATGAGATGACTTACCTATGACATCAGCTCCTGTCTGCTTAAAAACTTCTATTGAACTTGAAAGATACTTAGGTCCATAATAATCATCATCATCAAATTTGGCAACTAATTCGTATTTGGAAATATTTACTGCAAAATTTAAACAGTAACCTAAGGACATCCTCTCATCAATACTATGAATTTTTACATTGCTGTAAGTCTTTGCCTTAGATTTGTATTTTTCAACATTCAATCTGTTTTTATTTAATATGATAATCAGTTCTTTATTTTCAAGAATTTGCCTATCATAATTTTCAAAAATATTATCTATGAATAACTCATTATTTGTAACAGTAATTACTGAGAAGCCTTGTTTTTTTACTTTTTCATGATTATTTTTTATTGGTTTATTTATCTTTTTTATAGTCTTATTTACCGGATTTTTGTGTCTATAATACTCAAGATTAGTATACATGGAATCTCTATACTCCTTTTGATTTATTACATTTTAATATTAAGATACAAGTTTTTTTACTTACTTTATGTTATTCTAGTGGAATCTTTTTTGTTATATATCTTTTTTCTTTAGAACACCTGTTGAATATTTACATATAATTATTATGAGACAAATATAGATACTAGTATTTTGTACAAGGTGGGATATGCTTGAATAGTAAACCAGAAAAAAATCCAGTAAATAAGTCTATTACAGATGTTTTGAATAAGAAATCGACAACTAAAAAAGGTAGACTTTCCATTATTTTAGTTACTTATGAGTATCCAACTGATGAGAGGCGAACACCTGGAGGGGGAATTGGTACAGTCTATTATGAGTTAGCCAATGGGTTGTCAAGCATTGGCCATGATGTTAGTGTAATTACTCATACTAGAATAAAGGAAACCAGCTATTTTGAAAATGGAGTTCATGTATATAAGATATTTCCAATGTACTATCAGTCAGAAGAACATGCAAAATTTAAGAGGCCCACACTTAAATCATTATACTGGAGTAATGCTGTATCAAAAAAGCTAATTTCCATTTTGAATGAAAAAAAAATTGATATTATACAATTTCCAGAATTAGATGGGCAAGGATATTGCTTCCTGAAGGATATAAAGGAACAACCTGTAAGCAATTACAATGAGAATAAATTTATAACAATAATACGGCTACACAGTTTCACTAAATATTACAGAAAAGCTAAAAATATTCTTTCTGTAGTAGATCATCAAAGACTAGAATTAGAAAAAGCTGCACTTCAAAACTGTGATTTAGTTATTTCGTCATGTCATGCAACGGCTAAGGCAGCAAAAAAGTATATGAATCTTAAAAGTTTGGAATATGAGATAATACCGAATTCTATTGACTCTTGCTTCTTTAGACCTAATAAAAGAAAAACTGAAGATGATTCTAAGGAAAATTTTGTGTTTGGTTATGTAGGTAAAATAAGACATGCAAAGGGTGTAGACAATATAATAAAAGCATTTTCAGTTATTGCTGCGGAAAATGATAAGGTAGAATTAATATTAATTGGTAGAGAACGTGAGTATGCATATAGTTTAATTAAATCATTAGATGAAGAAATTAAAGAAAGAATCAAAGTAATCGGGCAAATTCCAAGAGAAGAATTAGTCGAATATTATAAGAAATTTGACTGCTTTATTCTTGCTTCAAGATATGAGAGCTTTCCTAACACCCTTTTAGAGGCAATGTCTTGTGGTGTACCCATTATAGCAAGCAATGTAGGTTGTGTTAAAGAGATCATTGGAGAGAGTTCAAATATTATTTTTAATCCTGAGAATGTTGAGCAACTAATTAAAGCAATGAAGACAATGCTGAAAAAACCGTATATCAGAGAACAAGCTGCTTCCTATAATAGAAAGAGCGTCGAATCAAACTACTCAAGGAAAAAAATAGCTAAAAAATATGTCAAATTATATCAAAAAGTTCTAAGAAAGTAGTTTTTAATATCTTATAAAGGAGAAAATTAATGTGGAGAAAGAAAAAAAGCTGCAGAGTATGATATTAAAAAAATATGATTTCAAAATTCAAGACATTTCTTTAGAAAGAAATAAGGGTAGAGAAATATGGATGGCAGCCACAGAAAAAAGAAATTTGATTCTTAAGAAGTTTTGTAGACATGAAGCAAGGACAAAATTTATCATGACTGGGATGGAACATCTGAGAAAAAATGGCATAAATATTCCGGAAATCTACACTAATATTGATAATAAACCTTATACTGTTTTTAAAGGCGACTGTTATATACTAATGGAAGTGATTAATGGCAGACCACCTCGCTACAATAACATGGATGATTTAAAAGCTATAGTTAATGAGTTAGGTAGATTTCATATTGCTTCAAAGGGCTTCGTACCCCCAGCTGAAAGTGATGTTATCGACTTACTAGGAAAATGGCCTAGTATGATGACAAATGGTCTGAAAATCCTGTACAATGCATATAAAATTGGGAAAAATGAAAAAAACACCCTGAATTTAGAACTATTATTTTGAGAGAAATACCCTATCTAATGAAAAGAACCAAGCAACTTATATTAGCTATAAAAGCATCTAAATATGCAGCATGGGTGGAAAAGGCTAAGAAAAAAGGTTCATTATGCCATTTAGATTATGCTAGATATAATATAAGAATATGTTCTAATAATAGAGTTTATATATTTGATTATGACACATTGGCTATGGAACTACCAGTTTTAGATATTAGAAAGTTGATCTATCATATTTATTATACAAATCTATATGATAAAGATACAATCAAAAAAATCATATCTTGGTATCAACAGTGTAATCCCTTAACTAAAGAAGAATGGCTAGTAGCAAGACTCATTTTTTTATATCCCATTGAAGCGATTAATTTGTTTGAAAAGTATATAAAGATGAGCAGAGATCAAAACAAAGATAAAATTAAAAATTTGATTATTAAATCAATAGAGACTGAAAAAAAACTATATTATGAAATGAGAAATTATGATGAAATCATAAGCAAAATACTAATTGAATCATAGTACTTTCAAAAAAGTTAATTATATATTAATTTAAGGAGTTAAGTAATATGAAACCTTTATGTTTTGCAGTATTTGTATATGATGATTATAGTAAATTTATTCCTTTTTATATATATAGTATTCTAAAAAGTTATCCTGAGTATTATGTTAAGGTTTTTCTAAGAGAATCATTACCTGAAAGTGAAAGAAGGTGTATGGAGTTAATAAAAGAGGAGTTATCGTGTAATTTTGAGATTAAAGAAAATTACTATTCTGACTTTAGGTTTTCTGACACTACTATGAGAGTTTTAAGATTTTTGATTCCTTATGAGGAGTTTAAAGAATTTGAGAATGTATATATAGGGGATGTAGATTTTTTAATTGTGAGAGAAACCCCTTCTATTTTAGACGGCCATTTAAAACACTGTGAGAGAATTGGTCTTCCCTATAGCAATGAAATTCGTCCAGGAACCAAAAGACTATCTGGCTTGCATTTCTTTAAGGTAAAAGAGTATTATAGCAAGATGAACAAAATTATTGAATATTATTTAAATAATTCTGATGAATTATATAGAATAATGAATAAATTAAAAAGCAATGAGAAGTTTTTATATTATATTATTGAAAAAGAAATAGGATTTGGAAAGTTAGGTCAAGCTAGAAAGTATAGACCTCATCATGGCATACACCTAAGCTGTGAAATTGAAGGGTATTTTGAAAATAGGAAAGAAGCTTCAAAAGCAAGATATAACCGTCTCAAAAAACAGTTAAAGGAGTATTTTGCAGACCCTTTATTCTTAGAGATGATTAAAATATTACCTGTGGAGAAGATTGTGCAATTATCACATGAATTACAAAAGTATAAAGATGAATAAATAATAATTTCGAGAGCACATTAAAAAAATAATTCGACTTGGATAGTTGAAATTTATCAATTATCCAAGTTTTTTTGTACAAAGTTAGCACTGATTTTCTCAAGTTACATAATATATTACAGGAATAGCATATGCTATTAAATAATCACCTTGGAGGGAAAATAATGAGTTCTTTTAAGAGCTTATATGAAAATATAGTCAATAAGGAAACCACGATATCTGTAATTGGGTTAGGGTATGTGGGTCTTCCTCTTGCTTTAGCTTTTTCAGAAGTGACTAATGTAGTTGGTTTTGATATAGATGAAAGAAAGATTGAATGGTTAAAAAAAGGAGTAGATTTAGCAAATGAAATAGAAACTGAAAAAATAATAAAGTCCAACATTAAGTTTACTTTTGATGAAAATGATATTAAAGACTCTAACTTCTATGTAATAGCTGTTCCTACACCTGTTAATGATGATAATGTACCAGATTTGAGATATATAGTAGATGCAAGTAGAATAGTAGGAAGAAATCTAAAAGAAGGTTCTATAGTTGTATATGAATCAACTGTATATCCTGGTGCTACAGAAGAAGTTTGTGTTCCTATATTAGAAGAAGAATCAAGAATGAAATGTGGATTAGATTTTAAGATAGGGTATTCACCTGAAAGAATTAATCCAGGTGATAAAATTCATACTTTGAAAACGATTAAGAAGGTAGTTTCAGCGATGGATGATGAGTCACTTGAGATAATATCTAATATTTATAATTTAATATTGGAGTCGGAGGTATATAAGGCTGAAAGCATAAAGGTAGCTGAAGCAGCCAAGATTATAGAAAATGCACAAAGGGATGTTAATATAGCCTTTATTAACGAAGTATCCATAATGATGAATAATTTAGGCATAGATTCTAAATCAGTAATTGAAACAGCGGCAACAAAATGGAATTTTTTAAAGTTCGTACCAGGTTTAGTAGGAGGACATTGTATAGGTGTAGACCCCTATTATTTAACTTATTTATCTGAAAAGAAAGGGTATATGTCACAGGTAATACTTCCATGTAGAAGGCTGAATGAACACATGAGTGAATATGTTGTTGAAAATACTGTAAAAAGCTTAATTAAATCAGGAGCAGTAGTAAAAGGTGCTAGAGTAGGAGTATTGGGGCTTTCTTTTAAGGAAAACTGTTCAGATATAAGAAATACAAAAGTTATGGATATTATATCTAAGCTAAAAGACTTTGGCATTGAGGTACTAGTTTATGACCCAGTAGTTGATAGAGACAGAGTAAAGAGGGAATACGATATTGAATTATGTGATTTTGATGAATTAGTCAACATTAATGCTTTATTAATAGCTGTGGCACATGATGATTTTACTCGATATGACATAGTTGAATTAAAAAAGAGGTTTTCTCCTGATTATACTCCTATTCTACTAGATATAAAGAGAATATTCGAGCGAAAAACTATTGAAGAATATGGCTTTATATACTGGGGGCTATAAAAATATGGAAAATAATATTTGTTTATTTGATAAAGGCACAAGATTTTTAGTCACCGGAGGAGCAGGATTTATAGGCTCAAACATTGTCGAAAAGTTATTACGCATGGGATTAGAAGTTAAAGTATTAGACAACTTTAGTACTGGAAAAATAGAAAATATAGAACACCTACTATCTAGTCCAAAGCTTGAAATAATCGAAGGTGACATTAGAAACTTAGGTGATTGTATTAAGGCTTGCAGAAATATAGATTTTGTATTGCATAATGCTGCATTAGGCTCAGTTCCTAGATCAATATCAGATCCAAGAACTACTAATGATGTAAATATTACAGGGACTTTAAACATGCTTATTGCTTCAAGGGATAACAATGTGAGAAGGTTTGTATATGCATCATCATCGTCAGTATATGGTGACGATGAAAATCTTCCTAAAAAAGAGGAAATAGTCGGGCGTCCATTATCTCCATATGCAATAACAAAAGTAACAAATGAAATGTATGGAAAAATATTTCATAATAACTTCAAGCTATCAACTATTGGGTTAAGATATTTTAATGTTTTCGGTAAAAATCAGGATGCTAATTCTCAGTATGCAGCTGTTATTCCAAACTTTATCAAAAAAATTATGTTAGGAGAAAGACCTATTATCTGGGGAGATGGGACACAGACTAGAGATTTTACTTTTGTAGAAAATGTAGTTGAAGCAAATCTCAAAGCATGTTTGGCTAGTGATGAGGCTACTGGAAATGTATTTAATATTGCTACTGGAAATAGAGTGTCAATATTAGATTTATTAAACGAAATTTGTAATATAATAGGAGTTAAGGTATCACCAGTTTTCAAGGATTGGCGAGCTGGGGATGTAATGCATAGCTTTGCAAACATAGAAAAGGCAAAGAAATTTTTGAATTACACTCCAATCTGTGACTTTAAAACAGGCATTAGAAAAACTATTGATGGGTATTTAGAAAAGTTTAAATAGTTAGTTTATGTCAATAAGCCTAACAATTTAGACAGTTAAGTTGTTAGGCTTGTATATTTACTATGAAAATTATTTTAAAATATATTTAATGAAATCATCCGTTTTACAAACTATTGAACACTCTTTAAGCAATTCGTCTTCTGTTATTTTCCATGAATGACTAGCAATATTTTTATGTCTTATGAAGGCATAATTATATCTATCTGCAGAAAATATTTTAAAACCATTTTTTAAGCATTCTTTTTGAAAGGAGAAGTCAGCACCAGATTTCATTGTTGGAAATTTTACTTTATCAAAAACACTTTTTTTTATTACCATACTGGAATCCATAACAAATTTGACATAAGTATTTTCATATCTGGGGAATCTTATGGCCAATATCTTACTGTTACAGAAGTAAACAAATGCTGATTTTTTTCCAATAATATCTGCTTCTACTTTATTAAAAGTGTAGAGTATATCTTTAAGAAAGTTTTCTCCATAATAATCATCATCATCAAAATGAGCTATATATGAGAATTGTGCCAATGTTACAGCAAAGTTCTTACATTCAGCAAAGGTTACTGATTCATCCTTTCTTAATACTTTTACATTTGGATAACTTTTTGAGATTGACTTCCATTGATTTAAATTCATAGAGTTATTATTAAGTATAATTATTAATTCTTTGTTTTTAATATTTTGTCGATTATAATTGTCAAAAACATGTTTAATATGATTGACTCTGTTTGTAACAGTGATTATTGAAACCCCGAACTTTATTCTACTTTTTCTTTTATAAATGCTTGATCTATTTAATTTTTTATTAACTGGATTATTTAGAGTTGCTTGATTGGCCATATTCTCAGTATAGATATTCATGCAATCACCTCACAATCAATAAAGCAGTTCAGTAAATATGTTTTTAACTATATTTTTGAGTGATAGAGTCTTATTTTAATACTATGCTATGACACTATATATGTTGCAATTTTGAAGTAAAACAAAAACAGCCAATTATTAATTATCTTTGATGGCTGTTTCTGTTCTTAGAGTTTTCTATAAAACCTATATAGTCTTCTACTTCACCAATAATTATACACAACTTCTTATATAACTCATCTCTAATATTCCAAGCATGTTTATCTTTTGAGCCATGTCTAATATATACAAAGTTGTATTTATCGGTTGCATATAGCCTTATTCCATTTTTTAAACAATCCTTGCAAAATTGAATATCTTCCCCTAATGATTTATCATGAAATTTTATCTTATTAAATACTTCCTTTCTAAAAACTAAAGTTGGTCCTTCTAATCTATATACATATCTATTTTCTCTTTTTGGATTTCTAATTGCTAAAGTTTTGCTATCTTCAAAATACACATAGGTGCAGTATTTTCCTACTACATCAGCATATCTTAGGGCACTAACAGCTTGAAAGAGATAATTTGGTCCATAATAATCATCATCATCCATTTTTGCTATAATACCATAATTAGCCTTATTGACTCCAAAATTTAAGCAATATCCAAGAGATTTTTTTTCGTCAATTTGAAATATAGAAACATTGGGGAATTCCTTTGCTTTCAATTTCAGATCTTTTAGGTTCATTTTATTGTTATTTAGTATAATTATTAGTTCTTTATCTTTATATGATTGTCTATTGTAGTTTTCAAATACATTATCTAAATATCTAGGTCTGTTAGTACAGGTTATTATAGATACTCTTATGTCATCTCCCCTACTAACATGTGCTATATGCTGTTTATTTTTTAGCTTCAACCTAATTTCATATTTACTTTTATTTTTTTTATTCATATTTTGAGGACTTAAATTTTTAAATATTTTTTCTCGCATAACACTTCTCCATTAAAAAATAGTAACAAAATTGACCACAAAACACATATTTATATCATATAACTTAAAGGAAGTGAGAGTATGAACATTAAGTCAATTAGTAGAGGTAAATATTATATTGCTGTTTTCAAGTCGAGAAACTATGCTGTTCAACTGTATTATAAATTAGAAAAGGGCGGCTATAGTATGTTTCAGTTAATATCTACTCCATGTCAACTAAGAGGAGGATGTAGTTATTCAATTAAATTTTCAAAACTAAATGATTTGAATTATTTCAAAAGGTTCTCCCCTGATTTTGATCAAGAGATATTTGGTATATACTATGTAGACAAAAGAAATGGTACCAAAATTTATGAACCTATAAGTCTAAACAAAAGTACTTAGTCACGTTTAAAAAACCTTGAGAAGAAACCTTTTCTTAAGGTTTTACTGTTTAATTCTTCAAACTTTTCTTGCATTTCGATAAGGCATTGATTGTTGACATCAATAGATTCCTTAAGGGCAAGGATAGTATTGTCCATATCTTTAAAATGAGACGCAAAATTCTTATTTATATTTTCTATATTCTTAATATTGTTTGATATATTTGATAGAGCATCTACTAAAGCACTTCTACTGATTAAATCATCAAAATACTTTTTTATCTGCTCGAACTCCTCTTCTTTTGTAATTTGAGTATAACTATCGACATCTATTTTCTCTGATGTGTCTATTGAATTACTAGTTTCAGAGGGAACACTATTATTAACATCTGAGTTCAGGCTAGAGTATCTATATATATAATCAAGTAAGTCTTGTTTAAGCAATATCTGATTGTCATTAAAATAATATAAAACTTGGAATGTCTTCTGAGTATTTTTTTCAACAGGAAAGTTAGTCAGGTACTTTGCATTTTGAATTTTAATTTCTGAAGGTATAGATATGGTATCATCTATATTCCAACTAGAACCATAATCGTTAGATACTAAAGACAAAATCTTTTTTTTATTTGTTATATATATTTTAAGGCAATCTTTTTCTTCATAAATTATAGGATATATATGTTCTTGGATGGAAAGAGGGAGAACTTCCTCTTTCCATATATTTTTACTGCTTCCTATTTGATTTAGATGTTTATATTTTAGTTCAAAGCTATTATTTTTATTGATTATCCATAAAGCGTGAATATTGTCAATTTTATCAACTAACAAGTGTGGATTGCTGCTGTTGTTTTGGTGCTCAGATAGAAGTTTAGGCACATGATTCCATATTCTTGCAGCGTTATTAAAAAATGTATAGTAAATATTGCCTATATTTTCTGTGACTGAATTATAAATCATGTGTATATTGTCAAACTTATCGAAATCGAAGGAAAAGGTTGGTGTATGTTTACCAGATGTAAAGCTTATTACATTTATCTTTTCCCAGTCGCCTTTATGTCCGATAAGATGTTGTATGGTCCATACGTTTGGATTAATAAGATTTGAAAAGGAATATAGTATGTGGACGTTTCCTTTATTAATTTTCATTTTTAAGTTGCTATAGGAATTTGACCTAGTATCAAATTTAGTTAAAGTTTTCTTAGCCCACTTACTATTTGAGTACAAGCTATAGTATAAAGTACCTTCTTTAGTAGTATAAATCAAATGTACTCTATCTTTATTGTCTATGTCTAAGGAAAAGTCACTGACAATATCGTCTGAAAAAAGAAACTGATCAATTAGCATAAAATTACTATTATATATGTTGTAGTTGATTCTATTATTTTTGTCTAAATAAAATTTAAGGATTTCTCCAGTTGAATTCTTTATTATGTAATTATCCATATTAAAAATACTCATTACAACACCCCTTTAAACATATTAAAAAACAATCACAATTCTACCTATAATTCATAATATGAAAGTAAAGATGATTTTATTAAATTATATTTGGGTAAAGGAGTGAAAACTATGGTAAACGGATTCGATCCAAGTCCTGGCGACCCATTTGTGCCAGATGATCTAAGTTATATTACTGAAACAGTATGTATTATTACTGATAAGGTATATGCTCACTGTCAACAAAGAGAATGCTTTCCAAGAATTGACGTTGATTTGGATGAAAAGAAATTTGCAAACATTAGATTTAGGCCAGGTTTTATTGTAGAAAATACCTTGGTTGTAACAGATATACAAAACAGACCAAATTTCAGAAGAGTAAGATTTACTCTAAGAGTGCCATTTGAGATAATAACAACTGATGGAAGCATTATAAACGGATTTTTACCAGACATATTTAAAGACATAATTTTATTTATTCCAGATGCAAGAGATGAATTTGATTTTAGAATTGTAGTGGAGACAGCTTCAAGAAGATTAGGAGAACCAACTCAAAGTGGTTGCACACTATCATTTGCTGTTGGAGTATTCATAATTGTAAAAGTAGTAGGTAGAGTACAATTACTTATTCCAGCATTTGGATTCTGTCCAGAACCACCTGAGTGTGAAGATTTTAGTCCAACTGGTATATGCGATAATTTTGAATATGAACCATTCCCAGATTTCTTCCCTCCACAATTTGAAGATTTATTCCCAGAGGTGTAACAAAGAGGAGCTTTTGCTCCTCTTAGGCTGCTAATAATTTAGTAGCCTTTATTTTTTTGTATTTTACCTTAGTCATGATTTCCCATAAAAGCATAGATTGAATTACTTTAATATTAAAAAATAATAACATAATGAATGTTGACAGAAATACTAGGGTATAATATACTAAAAATGAAAGCCTAGTAATATACTTGGATTTGTAAAGAGGTGATTTAATGAAGCTTTCGACTAAGGGCAGATATGGGCTTAAGGCCATGTTTGAGTTAGCTCTTCATTATGGAGAAGGTCCTGTGGCACTAAGAAATATAGCTGAAAGTCAAGATATATCTGAGCATTACTTAGAGCAATTAATTGCAGTGCTAAGAAAGAATGGCTTAGCTACTAGTGTGAGGGGGGCTCAAGGTGGTTATTTGCTTAGTGATAACCCTAAGAATATTACAGTAGGAGATGTTATAAGAGCATTAGAAGGTGATATTGCGCCTTCGGAATGTGTACGTGACGAAAATACTGGAAAATGTATTAAAGAAGATTATTGTGTCACTAAGAATGTTTGGATAAAAATTAGAAATAGTATTAATGATGTAATTGATTCTATTACATTACAAGATATGGTTGATGATTTTATAAGAACTAATGGAAAGAAAGGATACATGTATTATATTTAGAGTTTTTCTAAATATGTGCATCTTATTGGGAGGATGAAAGATGGTAAAACAAGTTTATCTGGATAATGCGGCTACTACCCCTGTTAAACGAGAAGTACTTGAAGTTATGATTCCCTACTTTACTGAAAAATATGGAAATCCCTCGAGTATCTATAGATTAGGGCAAGTTACTAGAGCTGCTATAGACGAAGCTAGAGAAAAAATTGCTAAAGCTATAGGGGCTAATTCTAGGGAGATTTTTTTTACTGGTGGAGGTTCTGAGGCTGACAATTGGGCAATAAAAGGTATTGCATATGCAAATAAAAATAAAGGGAATCATATTATTACTTCAAAAATTGAGCATCATGGGGTGCTTCATACATGTCAATACTTAGAAAAGAATGGTTTTCAAGTTACTTATTTAGATGTAGATGAGAATGGAATAGTCAATATTGAACAATTAAAAAACTCAATTACTGATAAAACTATACTAATTACAATAATGTTTGCAAATAATGAAATTGGAACTATACAACCAATTAAAGAAATTGGAAATATAGCTAGAGAGAATAAAATATATTTTCATACTGATGCTGTACAGGCAATTGGAAACATAAAATTAGATGTAAATGATTTAAATATTGATTTGTTATCTATGTCTGCTCATAAACTATATGGGCCAAAAGGTATAGGTGCCCTTTATATTAAACAGGGAGTGAAGATACATCCTCATATACATGGAGGTGCCCAAGAAAAGAACAGAAGAGCAGGCACAGAAAATGTACCTGCTATTGTGGGATTTGGTAAGGCTGTAGAATTGGCTTATGAAACTATAGATGAGCATAATAGAAATCTGATTAGATTAAGAGATAAATTAATTAGAGATATCTATGAAAAAATAGATTATGTTAGGTTGAATGGTCATCCTGAACACAGACTACCTGGTAATGTTAATTTTTCCTTTGAATTTATTGAGGGTGAATCCTTATTACTTAGTTTAGATATGGTTGGAATTTCAGCATCTAGTGGTTCAGCATGTACGTCAGGCTCTTTAGATCCTTCCCATGTTTTGTTGGCGATAGGTCTCCCTCATGAAATTGCACATGGATCTTTAAGACTTACATTAGGAGATTTTAATACAGAGGAAGAAATAGATTATGTGGTAGAAAACTTAGTTAAGATAGTTGATAGATTAAGACAAATGTCACCACTATACGAAAATGTAAAGAAAAGATGAGGGGGTAAAATTATGTACTCAGAAAAGGTAATGGAGCATTTTATGAACCCGAGAAATGTTGGAGAAATTGAAAATGCTGATGGAATTGGTCAAGTTGGAAATCCTAAATGTGGCGATATAATGAAAATGTATTTAAAAATTGAGAATGACACTATTGTAGATGTAAAATTTAAGACTTTTGGATGTGGCTCTGCAATAGCTTCTTCAAGTATGGCTACAGAATTAATAAAGGGGAAAACCATTAAAGAAGCAATGCAACTTACTAATAAAGCTGTGGCTGAAGCATTAGATGGGTTGCCACCAGTTAAAATGCATTGTTCAGTATTAGCTGAGCAGGCTATAAAATCAGCTTTATTTGATTATTCAAAGAAGAATAATGTTGTTATAGAGGGATTAGAAGATTTTAATCCAGATGAGGATGTTCATGACCATGAACATGATCAAGATAATGAATAAAATGAGAAAAACTACTGTAATTCAGTAGTTTTTTTTATAATCAATATAAAAGTTTTATATTGATACTCTTACATAAGGGGACTTTTCGTTAATGAGTTTCAATAAAAGTATTCTTAGTTTATAACATTTAGATAGAAACTTTTATTTCTATGAGAGGTGAATGGAATAATAATAATTTATTAATGTGGAATAATAATTACATAGAATTTTAAAAAGGAGTAATACAATTGAGGAAAGAGAGTGAATTAATTGGACTCCCAGTAATAAGTAAAGAAACAGGTAAAAAAGTTGCATCTATAAGAGAGATAATATATTCAAAGAAGAAATTCAAAGTAGTAGCCTTTTTAATAAATGAAGGAAATATTTTTAGGGATGCTAAGATAATCAGATTTATTAATATTGACTCAATAGGAAAGGATGCTTTAATCATAGAAAATGAAAATTTAGTTGAAAAATCAAGCCATTTTCCAGAGATAGATAATTTGATTAACGAAAAAAAAATAATAGAAGAAGAAATACTGACTGAAGGTGGAGAAAGTCTTGGTCATGTAAAAGATATAATAATTGATGTCGAAAGTGGGAGAATAGTAGGTTTTATACTTACAGATGGATTAATTCAAGATTTAAAGGAAGGAAGAAATGTATTACCCTATACTACAGAAACTATTTTCGGAGAAAATTCTATTATTATTAGCAACGAAGCCAAAAGTCTTTTTGACATATATAAGGAGGATTACAAAAAACTACTAGAATTACTTTAGAGATTTGTATCAAACTATGTATAAAGAAATATATTAAATGAGGTGAAAATATGAAGGGTAGATTTGTATCTGGAATAGTGACAGGGAGTTTAATAGGTGCAACAGCTGGGATGCTCGCAATGACAAGGATGAGCCCAAGACGTAGAAGAAAAATGATGAGGGTTGGAAAAAGAATAGCATCAACTGTAGTTAGCAATATAGGTTTATTTTAATAGGCAGCTTAGCTGCCTTTAATTTCAGCAAGGAGACCCATATAATGGATAATTTTCTAAAACTAAGTCATTATCTCCAGAGTACATTTCTGACTATACTACTTGGACTATGTATATATTTTTTAACAAATATTGGGAATAAATATATAAAAGCAGAGAGTAAGCTTCAGTTTTCGCGTAAAAAAATAGCTCTTGCTATATCAATAATTATTCTTATAGTAGTTACTTATAATCTATTAAAAGGGCCTAGCAAAATAGTATCTATATTGCTACTAATATTTTACTCCATTGTACTATCTTATTTGCTAAATCCTTTAGTCAATTTCATAGAAAAAAAGGGGCTTAAAAGATCTTATAGCATATTGCTTATATATGTGCTTTCAATTATTTTAATAATTCTAGTCATAACATCAATTGTACCTAAGTTATCTAGTGAATTTGAAAATCTTATAATATTGTTACCTAGCTATTTCAATAGAGTATATGATTATTTCAATAAGGTTTTTATTAGGTACTCTAAGCACATAGATAGATTACCTCCAGAATTTCATGCAATAAAGGGATTTTTTCTAGATAGCCTTATGGATATTCAAACTTTACTTTTGAACTACATAAAAAACATAACTAATTCTATAATAGGAATTTTTTCAAAGATGGCCAGCTTTATAATAGTACCTATTTTGACTTTTTATTTTCTAAAAGACAAAGACTATTTTAAGAAAAAAGTCATTCTCTTAATACCTAAAAATCAGAGAAATGAAGTTTTACAAATTGGAAGAGAGGTAGATAGGATCTTAGGAAGATTTATTAGGGGACAGTTGTTAGTTTGTTCTTTTGTAGGTATTTCTACTACAATTATGTTATTGATTATAGGAGTGGATTTTGCAATAATTATTGGTCTAATTGCTGGGATAGCGGATATAATTCCTTATTTCGGTCCCATAATAGGTATTTTTCCTGCAATTATCTTTGCACTATTAAAGGGGCCTTCAAAAGCATTATGGGTCATAGTTTCATTCATTATTATTCAGCAATTAGAAAGTAATGTAATAGCGCCAAAAATTGTTGGGGAAAGGGTTGGAGTTCATCCAGTAGGTGTAATGCTTGCTCTATTAATTGGCGGAAGTTATTTTGGCATTTCCGGGATGATTTTTGCTATTCCACTGACTATAGTTTTAAAAATTATATTAGGCTTTTTAGTTGATAAAATCTCACGTATATAACCTATATTGACAAAATACGGCTAATAAATTATAATCCTAACTATAGATAGTTCAGAAATGGAATATAAAAAATTATTTTAATATAAAATAGCTATGAAAGGAAATAGTAGATATTATGAACTTTACAGAGAGAATGCCCTTGGCTGGAAGGCATTTAGGTAATTATATTGAAGCAGTCCTGGAGCTAGAATCTTGAACATTTAGTAGAGGTTCTCGGTTTATCCGTTATCTTTTTGAGAGGCTAACTTTTAGTAAGTAGGGTGGTACCGCGGGTAAACTCGTCCCTAAGTAAGGATATGGGGGCGGGTTTTTTTAT
>NZ_FMDO01000033.1 GCF_900095305.1 Proteiniborus sp. DW1
TTTTAAATAGATTCAGAAAGGAGATAAGTTATGAAAAAAACTGGGTTAAATGAAATTAGAAAAGAATTTTTAGATTTTTTTAACGAGAAAGAACATTTAGTTGTTCCAAGTTTTTCATTAGTACCAAAAAATGACAAGAGTTTACTATTAATAAATGCAGGAATGGCACCATTAAAACCATATTTTACAGGCTCACAGGAACCACCAAAAAGAAGGATGGCGACCTGTCAAAAATGTGTTAGGACTGGAGACATTGAAAATGTAGGTAAAACAGCAAGGCATGCTACCTTCTTTGAAATGCTAGGTAACTTTTCTTTTGGAGATTATTTTAAGAAGGAAGCAATTGAATGGGCATGGGAGTTCATGACTGAACGAATGGGAATTCCAGAAGATAAGCTTTGGGTTTCAGTTTATTATGAAGATGATGAAGCGTATGAAATATGGAATAGACATATAGGAATTAAACCAGAGAGAATTGTGAAATTAGGTAAGGAAGATAACTTTTGGGAGCTTGAAGTGGGACCATGTGGACCTTGTTCTGAAATATACGTAGATAGAGGAGAAAAATACGGATGTGGTAAGGAAAGCTGTAAGCCAGGATGTGATTGTGATAGATATGTAGAAGTATGGAATCTAGTATTTTCACAATTTGATAAGGACGAAGAAGGAAATTATAATCCTGTTCCACATCCAAATATTGATACTGGTATGGGTCTTGAAAGAATAGCAGCTGTAATGCAGGATGCAGGAAGTATATTTGATACTGATGTCATTAAATCATTGAGACAAAAGGTTGAAGAGGTAAGTAAGAGTTCTTATGGACAAAACGAAAAAACAGATATGTCTATAAGAGTAATTACTGATCATATTAGAGCAGCAACTTTTTTAGTTTCAGATGGAGTATTACCAAGTAATGAAGGAAGAGGCTATATACTAAGAAGACTTATTAGAAGAGCTGCAAGACATGGAAAGCTATTAGGAATTGAAAATGATTTTCTAAATGCTTTAGCAGCAACTGTAGTAGAGTTATGGGGAGAAGCATATCCAGATTTAATAGACAGACTGCCACAGGTTCAGAAAATAATTAAGGTTGAAGAGGAAAAATTCCAAGAAACTATAGATCAGGGAATAAGTATATTAAATGAATATATTAAGGACATGAAAGATAATGATGAAAAGGTGCTAAAAGGTAAATCAGCATTTAAATTATATGACACCTATGGATTTCCACTTGATTTAACTAAGGAAATTATAGAAGAGCATGGGTTGGCAGTTGATGAGACTGAGTTCAACTCAGAAATGGAAAAACAAAGAGAAAGAGCTAGAAAGGCGAGAGAAGAAGGGGACAACCAAGCATGGAGTAAAGACAGTCAATTGTCTATTGACAGCACATTAAATACTGAGTTTGTCGGATATACTGAGACTTCTTTTAATTCAAAAATAATTGCAGTTCTAAAGGATGAAGATACAACTGAAGCTTTAAACTTAAATGAGAAGGGTATAATATTATTAGACAAGACTCCTTTTTATCCAGAAGGGGGAGGGCAAGTAGGTGATACAGGTATATTAAGAGGAAATGAGTTTATTGCTAAAGTTACTGATACAAAGAAAAATAGCATTGGGCAAATTTTACATTTTGTTGAGATAGTTGAAGGTACATTAAAAGATGGAGCTGAGGTTTTGGCAGAAATAGATAAGACAGAAAGATTATCTACTGCTAGAAATCACTCTGTAACACACTTACTCCACAAAGCTTTAAAAGAGGTGCTTGGAGATCATGTTAATCAAGCTGGTTCATTAGTAATGCCAGATAGATTGAGATTTGACTTTACTCATTTTGAAGCTTTGAAAAGAGAAGAGCTTGATAGAATAGAGGAAATAGTCAATGATAAGATATTTGAAGGACTAGAAGTAAGAGCTATTGAAACTACATTGGATGATGCTAGAAGGCAAGGAGCAGCTGCACTATTTGATGAGAAGTACGGGGATGTGGTTAGATTAGTAAAAATGGGAGACTATAGTAAGGAATTATGTGGTGGTACTCATGTTTCAAACTCAAGTCAAATAGGTATTTTTAAGATAATAAGCGAATCTGGAATAGCTTCCGGAGTAAGGAGAATTGAAGCTATTACAGGAAAAAAAGCATATGAAGAGTTTGTACAAATGGATATGCAGATATTAAAGATGGCGGATATCTTAAAGACAAATAAGAGAGATGTTACTAATAGAGTTCAACAGATAGCTGATGAAGCAAAAAACTTAGAAAAAGAGCTAGAAAAACTAAAATCAGATTTGGCTATGTCCAAATTAGATGATATAATTAATGATAGCTTTGAAGTAAATGGGATTAAAGTAATTAGTAAGAGAATTGATGGAATGGATATGAATAGCCTAAGGCAACTTGGAGATAAAACAAGAGACTCAATCAATTCTGTAGTAGTTGTTTTTGGATCAGTACTAGAAGATAAAGTTTCTTTTGTTGCTATGGCAACAAAGGACTTAGTAAGTAAAGGAATCCACGCTGGAAATATTATAAGAGAAGTAGCAAAGGTAACTGGAGGCGGTGGAGGGGGACGCCCAGATATGGCACAAGCTGGAGGTAAGGACCCTGCTAAAATTGATGATGCTTTGAGTATAGTAAAGGACATTGTATTATCTCAGCTTAAGTAACTTTACTATTCTGTAACATTAATGTGGAAACATGATGGAAATATCAAATATAAAATTCTTTTGTGTTTCCACATAATGTACAGTTTTATCAAATATATGTATACAATTAAAAAATTATGATATAAATATATAAGGGGGTGTTTTCATGAACAGTTTTAATCAAACAATGAAATTCAGTGTTTCAAAGGATAATAAAAGTGAGGCTGAAGAGATATTGTTTTCAGTTTATGAAGCATTAGAAGAAAAAGGTTATAATCCAATTAACCAAATAATAGGCTACATATTATCTGGAGATCCTACTTATATAACTAGCCATAATAATGCAAGAACTTTAGTTAGAAAATTGGAAAGAGATGAACTTTTAGAAGAAATTCTTAAAAAGTATTTAGGAAAAAATAGCTAGGAGAGGTTTAATTGCTAGGTAATTTACAGAAGAAAAGCATAATTATCACTGTCTTAATACTATTTACGTTTTTTTCATCAGTTACATATGCTGAGGATAATATTAACTATAATAATAAGGTTTTTATGATTATAGTTAATAGATTGTCTTTATCAGACATCGAATATATGGATAATCTGCAATCTATAATTGAAGATGGAAGTATAGGTCTAATGAATACAAGAGGAGCGGTAGGATATAAAGGAGCAGATAGTTTTATAACAATAAGTGCTTCATCAAAGTCCTACTCAAGCTATGAGACGGCTAATTTTTTTAATTTGGACAAGGAAGTTAGTAGCATTTACGAAAGAAGAACGGGAAAAACTCCAGAAGGCTACAGTATCGCTAATATTGAAATTAATAAACTAAATAATTTAAATAATAATAGAACTAGTAATTCTGTAATAGGTGCTTTAGGAGATAACTTGCATAATAGCGGTCATAAGACAGCAGTATTTGGTAATTCAGATACTGCTGATAGTTTTATAAGAACTAGCTGCTTTATTGCAATGGACAGTAATGGGCTAATAGATTTTGGTAATGTTGACAATGTACTTATGGATGCTAGTGACTATCCTTTTGGTATTAAAATAAATTTTAACAAAATATTGTATGAAATACAGGATACTAAATCAAAGGCATCTCTTTTTGTAATTGAAACAGGTGATCTTGATAGGCTTAACAAGTACAGCAAGAACCTTACTGAAGAAATGTTCTTTGAACAGAGAAAAATAATTCTAAAGGATATAGATGAGTTTATTTGGAATCTATTTACAGAAGTTATTGATGAAAAATCAATGCTTATAATAGCCAGCCCAAATTCACCAGAAGACAAAGTAGATAATAGCAAGCTATCCCCACTTATTGTTTGGGATGGAGGAAAGACTAATGGTATTTTAACATCAGGGACCACCAGAAGGGATGGGATAGTATCAAATATAGACATAGCTCCAACTGTTACAAGCTATCTAGGAGCTAATAATGAGAACTTTATTGGACATGTAATAAGTGCATCAAGGGTTAATGGAAAGCTAGATTTTGTAAAGGAGCTTAATGCAAGGGTAAATACAGTTTCGAGCCTCAGAGCACCATATTTAAATTTTTACTGCTTTTTAATCATATCTATTATTGTGCTAGGTCTATTTGTTATGTTTATTAAAAGGTTTAACTTTGGCGGAAAATTTCGGGCGATGAACTCATTAATATTACTGATATTAACTTTACCACTTGTTTTTTTATTAATAGCATACTTTAACCTAGTTAATTCTTTTATTTTCTTAATAACCTCTTTACTAATGGTATTAGTTATACTTGTTATTATGAGATTTATTAAAAATGATAATAGAATTATATTATTATTAACTATAACTTATCTATCATTAGTAATAGATTTGGTTACTGGAGGGAATCTATTAAGATATTCTATACTAAGTTATGATCCAATTATAGGTGCTAG
Organism: Proteiniborus sp. DW1; assembly: GCF_900095305.1. Classification (NCBI taxonomy): domain Bacteria; kingdom Bacillati; phylum Bacillota; class Clostridia; order Eubacteriales; genus Proteiniborus; species Proteiniborus sp. DW1. The sequence goes on from NZ_FMDO01000033.1 coordinate 4,569, forward strand.
ATTTTTTGGGATTGGAAATGAGTTTGCAGGTGTTATTTTAGCTTCAATGGCAATGATTACAGCATTATATATGGAGAAAACAAGAGGAAACAAGCTATTTTTGATAATATTACCAATTACTATTGTTTGTGTTTCTCATCCTAATCTTGGAGTAAACTTAGGGGGTACTATTTCAGTACTGTTTACATCTATAGTATACTTATTACTTATATTTAAGGTTAATATCAATTTGAAAAAAACTATTTTTATTGGTATTATAGTTTTATCATTCATTCTACTCATGGGTATAGTTGATATTTATATAAATCCTAATCCTTCACACTTAGGTAGGACACTTTTAGTGATTATTAATAGTGGCCCAATGTATCTAGTAAATGTTATGTTAAGAAAAGTACAAATGAATGTAAAACTAATGGGAAGCTCCATATGGTCAAGGGTTTTATTGGTAACAATTTTTGCCGAAATAAGTATACTATTGAGATGTAAAAAGAAAGTTGTTTTATTTATTGAAAATAATAGATACTTTTCTGCTGGGATTATCAGTACTCTTTTAGGTAGTATTGTAGGATTATTAGTTAATGATTCAGGGGTTTTATTAGCTGCTATAGCGAATACTTATTTAGTAGGTATTATGATGTATTGTATGTTAGATTTAATGAGTGAAAATTAGGGAAGTGACATAATGAAAAACAGAGTTTTAGGAGACACTGGTATTAAAGTATCTGAATTATGCTTTGGTTCATTGACAATTGGCCCTTTACAAGCTAATTTAGATATTTCAGAAGGTGCAGAAATTATAAGCTATGCTTTTAGTAAAGGCATTAATTTTATCGATACAGCAGAAATATATAATAACTATGAACATATTAGGGAAGCTTTAAAAACTGTAAACAGAAAAGATATAGTTATAGCTACAAAGTCATATTCTTATTCAAATGAAACTGCTGAAAAAAGTTTATATAAAGCATTAAATGAATTAGATACAGATTATATTGACATATTTCTTCTTCATGAACAGGAAAGCATACATACTCTTCGCGGACATTATGAAGCAATTGAGTATTTTATGAAAGCCAAAGAAAAAGGGATTATTAGAGCTATTGGCATATCTACCCATAGAGTAGAGGCTGTATTGGCCGCTAATCAATATAGAGAGATTGAAGTAATTCACCCTATAATCAATAAAATTGGAATAGGCATACAGGATGGAACTATAGATGATATGATAAACGCCATTAAAATCTCTTATAGCAGTGGAAAAGGTATTTATGGTATGAAGCCATTAGGAGGAGGACATTTAATAAAGGATGTAGAAGGGGCAGTAGAATTTGTTAGAAGCGTGCCTTATTTGCATTCATTTGCCATGGGAATGCAAAGTAAAGACGAAGTAGATGCAAATATAAATCTAATAAATAATAATTACATTCCAGATGATATAAAGCAGAGAATTAATAAAAAAGAGAGAAGGCTACAAGTCGCTGACTGGTGTATAGGATGTGGCTCTTGTGTAAAAACTTGTAAGAACAACGGAATACACTTAATTAATAATAAGGCAGTACCTGATATGGAAAAATGCGTACTTTGTGGCTATTGTGCAAGAAAATGTCCAGAGTTTTGTATAAAGGTTATATAAATGGAGGAATTTATGAGAAGGATAATGGGGTTAGATGTGGGGGATAGAACTATTGGAGTAGCGGTAAGCGATCCTCTAGGTATTACTGCCCAAGGAATTACTACTATTAGAAGAAAGGGAATTAAAAGCGATTTTAGTGAATTAGAGGCATTGATTGAACAATATAATGTTTGTAAGGTAGTTATTGGATTACCTAAGAACATGAACAATACTATTGGAGCTCAGGGAGAAAAGGTATTGCAATTTGTAGAAAAGTTCAAGAATAATTTTAGTCTTGAAGTAGTATTACAGGACGAAAGACTAACTACAGTGTCTGCTGAGAGGATGCTTATTGATGCTGATGTAAGTAGAAAAAAAAGAAAGGATGTAATTGATAAAGTAGCAGCGACCTACATTTTAAACTCTTATCTTGATAAAAATAAAAAAGGAGATTGATTATATGTCAAACGATGAAAATATTATTTCACTAATAGATGAAAATGGTAAGGAGCATAAATTTGAAGTGATGGCAACCTTTGATATAGAGGAAAATGAATATGCTGTATTGTTTCCTTTAGCCAAAGAAGAGGAAGATGAAGGAGCATATATTTTAAGAATTGAATATGATGAGAATGGAGAATTGTTATTGGTAAATATAGAAGATGAAGAGGAATTAGAGAACGCAATAGCTGTTTATGAAGCTATTGCTGACGAAATACTATAGCAATTTTTATAGAACATCTAAATCAATAGGCAAAATTTACTTACATATTTGTTGACTTTTACTTGTTATAATAATAGACTATAAATTAGAAAGCAAATAAGCAGGTGGAGCGATGGAAAATTTTTTTGATGATTTGAAAATTAGACTTAAAGAAAAGGGATATAAGCTGACAACACAGAGAAGAGTTATACTAGATGTAATCTTAGATAATCAAGGTAAACATTTAAGTCCTGAAGAAATATATGATAGCGTAAGAGATAGGTATCCAGAAATTGGGCTTGCTACTGTTTATAGAACGTTGCAGCTATTTGAACAATTAAATATTATTTACAAACTTAACTTTAATGATGGGTGTAGCAGATATGAGCTAAGTTCTTCTTCTAATGATCACCAGCATCATCACCTTATTTGTTTGAGTTGTGGTAAGGTTTTAGAGGTAGAATTGGACTTACTAGAGAATCTTGAATCGGAAATCGAAAAACAGAAAAAATTTAGAGTAATTGATCATAATGTAAAGTTTTTTGGTTATTGTGAAGATTGTAAGTAGTTAATCCCAGTTTGGGATTTATTTTTTTAGCAAAGATTAGGGAGATATAAATAAAGAAAAAATACCATGAAATAAGCTCGTTTGTATGTAATCTATGTTTGAAATTTTTAACGCTTTTATGGGTAGAATAGTATTTAGAAGTAAAAAGAGATGCATGAAGTGGTATTTAATTTTGGGATAGAATTATAGGGCGTGAGCATTTATATATTTATATGTAACATAAAAGGAGAGTGAAAAGGTGACAAGAAAACTGTCAAAATTAAAAATAATTCCTTTAGGAGGACTGAATGAAGTAGGAAAAAACATTACCGTAATCGAGTATGAGGACGATATTATTATTATTGATTGTGGAATGATTTTCCCAGAAGATGAAATGCTGGGAATAGATGTAGTTATACCTGACATAACATATCTTTTAAAAAACAAAGAAAAAATTAAAGGTATAGTATTGACGCATGGACATGAGGACCATGTTGGTGCATTACCATATGTATTAAAAAAGATTAATATACCTATATTTGGGGCTAAACTTACTCTTGGACTTGTTGAGAATAAATTGAAAGAACATAATATTAATAACGCTGTATTAAATATAGTCAATCCATCACAAAGCATAAAGCTTGGACAATTTGAAATTGATTTCATTAGAACAACTCATAGTATACCAGACTCTTTAGCCTTAGCTATTCATACACCAGTTGGAACTATAGTTCATACGGGAGACTTTAAAGTAGATTACACCCCAATAAATGGAGAAGCCATGGATTTTCATAAATTCGCTGAACTAGGGAAAAAAGGTGTTTTGGTGCTTTTAGCTGATAGTACGAATGTAGAGAGACCAGGATATACGATGTCAGAAAAAACAGTTGGGGATACATTTAATGATATATTTTTAACTGCTAAGCAAAGAATCATCGTTGCCACTTTTGCTTCTAATATTCATAGAGTACAACAGATAATTAATGCAGCAGTTCTCTTTGATAGAAAAGTTGTTGTATCAGGAAGAAGCATGGTAAATGTAGTGAAGGTAGCTACAGAATTAGGCTATTTAGAAGTTCCTGAAGGTACCCTAATCGATATAAATGACATGAACAGATTCCCAAGCAATAAAATAGTAGTTATAACTACGGGCAGCCAGGGAGAGCCTATGTCGGCATTAGCGAGAATTGCATCATCAGAACATAAGAAGATGGACTTAATGCCAGGAGATTTAGTTATAATATCAGCTAGTCCAATTCCAGGAAATGAAAAGACAGTATCTAAGGTTATAAATCAATTGTTTAAAAAAGGGGCACATGTAATTTACGAAGCTTTAGCCGATGTGCACGTGTCAGGTCATGCTTGTCAGGAGGAATTAAAACTAATTCATACAATACTAAAACCTAAGTTCTTTATTCCTGTTCATGGCGAGTATAGACATTTAAAGCAGCATGCCGAGCTAGCTCAAGAACTTGGGATGCAAAAAGAGAATATTTTTATAGCTGAAAATGGATCAGTAGTTGAATTTACGAAGGATAGTGGAACTATAAGTGGGACTGTACCTGCAGGTAACATTCTAGTTGATGGACTAGGAGTTGGGGATGTAGGAAATATAGTGCTTAGAGATAGAAAGCACCTCTCTGAGGATGGCCTTATAGTAGTAGTAGTTACTATAAGCAAGCAAGAAGGATATGTAATTTCAGGACCAGATATAGTATCAAGAGGTTTCGTATATGTTAGAGAATCAGAGGATCTAATGGAGGAGGCCAGAACAGTTGTAAGAGATGTGTTGGCTGAATGTGAAAAAAATAAAATTACCGATTGGGCTACATTAAAATCTAGTATTAAGGATGCATTGAGGAATTTCTTATATGAAAAGATTAAGAGAAATCCAATGATTCTCCCAATTATTATGGAGGTATAAAGGTCGTAGTTTTTACTACGACTTCTCTTTGTGAATTAGAGGATGTTCATAAAAGAAAATTCTACAAGATGATTTTTTAAGAGCATCTATTGGTGGTAAATTCTTGAATAAAAGTATATGTTCAATATAATTATTGGAGGGAAGTATGAAAAGTACTAAGCATTTATCAAAGGCAGGAATGATAGCTGCATTATATGTTATTTTAGTAATCATTGAGATACCTTTAGGTCAACTTGCTTATGGACCTATTCAAGTGAGATTTGCAGAAGCACTAGTATTGTTACCTTTAGTAGAAGTAGCAGCTATACCGGGAGTTTTTGTAGGTTGTATAATATCAAATTTAATACTAACCTTTACTTCAGGATTTGGTCTTATAGATGTTATTGGAGGAAGTCTAGTAACATTGGTTTCAGCTTATTTAACTAGCAAGATGCCAAATAAAATTTTAGGGATTCTACCTCCGGTTATATTAAATGCTCTAATAGTTTCCTTATGGGTATCTTCTTTCTTTCCAGAAATGAGTTATTGGGTTGTGGCAGCAGGTATAGGATTAGGTGAATTGGTGGCTGTAGGTTTATTTGGTAATGTAGTATTATATGCATATAGTAGAATGAAGAAGAGTGGATACGACAAGTTCTAGTGAAATGAGAAAGGATATATAATAAACCAATTTAAGAGATTATATTTTTGGTTTAACGTAATTAAATTATGCAAACCAAAGTAACAATGTCTTTTATTGCTGAACTTTGTTTGTAGTCCTTGTATTTATGATAGTAAATATTGTATAATTTAAGAAACAATAAGCTAAAGGGGGAGCGTTATGACCCAAACCATTGAAAATAATAAAAAAAGAAGGAAAAAACCTATTTTACTGTATTTTTTTATTATTATGCTTATCATTGTTTTAGTAGGCATATATGGTGTTAAAAAGTATGTGGACAACCAATTAAAGCCAATAGCAATAGATAATATTAAGGAAGTACAAGTCACAATTCCTAAAGGTTCATCGTCAAGTAAGATTGCTAAAATTCTAAAGGATAATAATCTTATTAGAAATGAATTGGTATTTAGATTGTTTGCTAAGTATGAAAAAATGGATAATAAATTTAAAGCAGGAAAATATGTCTTTAACACTGGAATGACTCAAGAGGAAATTATGGGTAAGTTAGTAGAAGGTGGAATTTCAAAGGATGCTATTACCTTTACTATTCCAGAGGGTTTCGAATTGAAGCAAATAGCAGAGAGATTACATGAGATGAACTTAGCTGATAAAGATACTTTCCTTGAGTTAGCTTCAAAGGTGTCAAATTTTTCTTCAGAGTATGAATTTTTAAAGGAAGTACCAGAAGAATTATCTTTAGAAGGTTATTTGTATCCAGATACCTATGAGGTCTATGTTGATGCAAGTGAGAAAGATATAATTAGAAAAATGTTAAATAGATTTGATAATCTATATACTGATGAAATAAAAGCTAAAGCAAAGGAATTAAATTTAGACTTAAATCAAGTCATAACTCTAGCATCAATTATTGAAAGAGAAGGTAGAGCAGAAAGCGAAAGAGAAATAATATCTGCTGTTTTTCATAACAGAATAAAGGCTGGTATGATGCTACAATCATGTGCAACAGTACAGTATATTCTAGGTGAAAGAAAACCTGTTTTATCAACTGAGGATACATTAATTGACTCACCTTATAATACCTATATTAATACTGGCTTGCCACCCGGACCTATTGCTTCACCTGGAATAAAGTCTATAGAAGCGGCAGTTAATCCTGCTGATGTAAATTATATGTATTTTGTTTTTAATGAGGATGAGGAAGGGACCCATACTTTTAGTGTAACATATGAGGAGCATAAAAAAGCCAAAAATAGAATCCGAAAAAAGTAGCTATTTTTGATTTGCATAAGAGCAATCTAGGCATTTTGATAATATTTAATTAGTATCACATTATACTTTGTTGGACAGAATATTTTTAAGTAAAGCAAATACGTGGTGACTTTACCACGTATTATTTATGACCTAACTCGATTGGTTTGAGTGTTTTTAAATGAATCGTAGAAAGGTTAAATGCAATGAAAACCAAATTTGCACTACATTATTAGGAAGTGAACAAATTTGTGTTTTAAAGTTGCAGTAAAAATGACTTTTACAGTAAGGAGAGAGTTCTTTGAGTAATATAAATGAAAGTAGTGTAGAGGAATATATAAGGAGCCTAGTTCCGAGGAGAGAAAGCTTCTTAATGGAATTAGAAATGTACGCAAAGCTTAATCATGTTCCAATAATCCACCCTGAAGTTGCTCAATTAATTAGAGTTTTACTCAATATTGCAAAGCCAAAGAGAATTTTAGAAATCGGTACTGCAATAGGGTACTCCGCACTGATAATGGCTAGTGTTATAGAGAGAGATGGTAGAATCATATCTATAGAAAAAAGAGAAGATATGATAAATATGGCTGAAAAAAATATACATGACAGTGGATATTCTGATATGATAAAAATAATTAAGGGTGAGGCTGAGGAAGTATTACCAAATATTAATGATGAATTTGATTTTATATTTATAGATGCAGCAAAGGGACAATACATGGAGTTCTTTCCTCATTGTATAAGAAATTTAGCTGAAGGTGGCATTATTCTTTCAGATAATGTTTTATATAAAGGTATGGTTGCTAGTGATGATTTAGTATTGAGAAGAAAGAAGACTATTGTTAAGAGAATGAGAAGTTATCTAGATTATATAACTAGTAATAAGGACCTAGAATCTAGTGTAATACCAATTGGAGATGGAGTTGCTATTACTTACAAAAAGGAGGTAGAAAAAAATGAATAGACCTGAACTTTTAGCTCCTGCAGGAGACCTAGAAAAGCTTAAGATGGCCATAATTTACGGTGCAGATGCTGTTTTTTTAGGTGGAGAAGCATTTGGTCTTAGGGCTTCTTCAAAGAATTTTTCAATTGATCAAATTAAAGAGGGCTTAGAGTTTGCTCATAATAGGGGAAGAAAAGTATATGTGACTTTAAATATTATTCCACATAATGAGGATATGGAAGGCCTACCTGAATATGTAAAGACTTTAAATGACATAGGAGTAGATGCTGTAATTGTATCTGATCCAGGTGTAGTTACAGTAGTAAAAGAAAATGCCCCAAATATGGAGATTCACCTTAGTACTCAGGCTAACACTACTAATTATTTATCAGCAAATTTCTGGTACAAAGTAGGTGTAAAAAGGATAGTATTGGCTAGAGAATTGTCTATGGATGAAATCAAGGAGATTATTTCTAAAACTCCACCTGAGCTAGAAATTGAAACATTTATTCATGGTGCAATGTGTATTTCATATTCAGGAAGATGCCTCTTGAGTAATTATATGGCTAGTAGAGATGCTAATAGAGGTGAGTGTGCTCAATCATGTAGGTGGAAATATAATTTAGTAGAGGAAAAAAGACCTAGTGAATACTATCCAATATATGAGGATGAACAAGGAACCTTTATTATGAACTCTAAAGATCTATGCATGATAGAACATATCCCTGAGCTTATAGATTCAGGAATAACTAGCTTTAAAATAGAGGGTAGAATGAAAAGTCCATATTATGTTGCCACAGTAGTAAGGGCATATAGAATGGCAATAGATGAATATCTAGCTGACCCGTCAAATTATCAATTTAATCCAAAATGGTTAGAGGAAGTTAAGAAGGCAAGCCATAGAGATCATACAACTGGTTTTTATTTCGGGAAACCTTCAGGAAATGAGCAGCTATATACTAGCAGCTCATATATAAGAACATATGATTTTCTAGGGGTTGTGCTTGGTTATAATAGCGATACAGGTATAGCAACAGTAGAACAAAGAAACAGAATCTTTGTTGGTGATAATATTGAGGTTTTTGGACCGTACAAAGAGCATTTTAATCAAATAATTGAAAAAATGTGGGACAAAGATGATAAAGAGATTAGTGTAGCACCTCACGCACAGCAGATTATAAAAGTTAAAATGGATAAACCTGTAGAAGCTTGGGACATTATAAGAAAACCTAGAGAGGAATGATAGTTTTGAATAGACCTATATTAATTGGTATTACTGGAGGTACTGGCTCAGGAAAAAGTACTGTTGCAATGGAAATCTTCAGTTCGCTGCCAGAAAAGAACATAGTCATTATTGAGCAAGATTCATACTATAAGGATCAGAGCCATCTATCCTTTGAGGAAAGAGTTAAAACTAATTATGATCATCCATTTGCTTTTGACAATGACCTTCTTATAGAACATCTAAAGACTTTAATGGATGGAGAGCCAATAAATAAACCTATCTATAACTTTGAAGAGCACACTAGAAGAAAAGAAACTATAACAGTTTATCCTAAGGATATAATAATTCTAGAAGGAATTCTGATACTTGATGATATTAGAATTAGAGAATTATTAGATATTAAGATATTTGTTGATACAGATTCTGATGTAAGAATCATTCGAAGAATAACAAGGGATATCAAAGAAAGAGGAAGAACCTTAGATTCTGTTATAGAACAATATATGACAACTGTTAGGCCAGCACATATGCAGTTTATTGAGCCAAGCAAGAGATATGCAGATATTATCATTCCTGAAGGAGGATACAATAAAGTAGCTATTGATCTTATGGTTACAAAGGTTAAATCAATAATTTCAAAATAAACATTATACCTCTATACTAAGTTGGGAATAATTATTCTTAGACTTATATGGAGGTTTTATTTATGGATAGGAAAACTAGGAATAAAATTTATTCTAGAGCAATGAAATTTGCAGTTATTTCATTTATGGCCTTTACAATACTTTCAATGAGACTATTTTGGATACAAATAGTAAAAGGGCAAAAATATGGACTTGAAGCTGGGAAGCAATATGTAAGAGAGATTAGGGTAGCTCCTGCAAGAGGAAATATTTTTGATAGGAATAATATTCAATTAACTAATAATAAAACAGAAAAGACAGTCTTTATATTAAAGGATGTTGTGATAAGCGACAATAGTATACTAGCGAGTCTCAAGGAAACTTTTAATTTTACAGAAAAAGATATAGAAATTATAAGAAAATCTAATAATAGAGTTGTTGAGTTGCCTTTAAGAACAGAAATTAAAGAAAATATTGCAGTTAGGGGGGTAATAGTAGAAGACAAAGTATTTAGATATAATGGAAATAACTTACTTTCACATGTAATTGGATATATCAAGAGAAGCGAAAATGTTGGAGAATATGGAATAGAGAAAGAATATGATAGTATTTTAAAGGTAAGTAACAGGTCGGGAATTAAGTATATTGCAGTAGATGGCAAGAATAGAGTTATTCCTGGCATAATGGATACAGAAGTCATAAGTGATAAAAAATCAAGTACCAATAGTATTAAACTAACAGTAGATATTAATATACAAAAGGAAGTAGAAAGAATACTAGATAGCAATAAGGCAAATGGTGCTGCTATAGTAACAGATGTTTTGACAGGGGATATCTTGGCAATGGCAAGTAGGCCTAATTTGAATCAAAATGATATAGGAGCTAATTTTAACAGCAATAGAATGGATTTTTATAATAAGGCTTTAGAAGTATCCTACCCGCCTGGCTCCATATTTAAGACAGTAGTACTTATGACTGCTCTTAGTGAGAATATAATAAGTCTAGATGATACTTTTATATGCCTGGGATATGAAGACTTAGGAAGCTTTCAGATTAGGTGCAATAAAACTGATGGACATGGAGAAATGACAGCATATGAAGCTTTTTCAGAATCTTGTAATTCAGCGTTTATCCAGATAGGAAAGAAAGTAGGAGCAAAAAAAATAATTGAAATGGCAGAAAAATTAGGATTTGGGAAGAGGGTTCAGAATATACTAATTGAATCAGCAGGAAATCTACCTAAAAATGACGAGTTGCTAGGACCTGCTATTGGAAATATATCTATAGGTCAATCTAATATAGAGGTGACACCTTTACAGGTAACTAATATGATGATGATTATAGCAAATGAAGGGATTAAGAAAGACATAGGGATAGTTGATAGTATTGTAACTGAAGACGGCAGATTCGTTAAAAAAGTTATTAGAGAAGAGGATGAAAGGATTTTGCCTACAAGACTTTGCGAACAGATTAAGTACTGTCTTGAAGGTGTTGTAGATAGTGGTACAGCAAAGAATATTGATTTGTCAGGTATTGGTGATGCTGCAGGTAAAACAGGTTCAGCAGAAAACAATAAAAATAATACTCATGCTTGGTTCTCAGGATATTTTCCAAGGGAAAACCCTAGATATGTAATAACAGTTTTTATAGAAGAGGGTGGTTCAGGCGGAATAATAGCTGTACCCATATTCGAGGAAATAGCAAAGAGTATTTTTGATATTGATTTAAAGTAAAGTGTACGTGCACACAAAGATAAGCGCCTTCATATAATTAATTATAGTGCATTATATTATGGAGGTGTTTGCTTTAATGCTAGCAACTGTATTAGCAAGCCTAAGCTTTATTGTCAAGCCTGTTCTGCCTTTAATTGGATATGTTTCTAGTAGTAGCTCTTTTCCAAAACCTCTTTCTCAGGAAGAAGAAGAACATTATTTAATGCTTTATGAACAAGGAGATGAGGAAGCAAAGAATGTTTTGGTAGAAAGAAATTTAAGATTAGTTGCTCATATAGTAAAGAAATATCATAATACTGGAAGAGAAATAGATGACTTAATATCCATTGGTACCATAGGTCTTATAAAAGCTATAACTACATTTGATAGGTGTAAAGGTACAAGGTTAGCAACATATGCTGCAAGATGTATAGATAACGAGATCTTGATGACTATACGTGCATGTAAGAAGACTAAGTCGGAAGTTTCTCTCCATGACCCTATAGGAGTAGATAAGGAAGGCAATGAGCTTTCATTAATTGATATTATGGGAACTGAGCCGGATGAGGTGCTAGATGAGGTAGATTTAAAGATACAAGTTAAAAAGCTATATGCAAAGATGAATAAAGTGTTAAAGGATAGGGAAAAAACAATTATTCAGTTAAGATATGGTTTAATAAATGGAGGGTGCAAAACTCAAAGAGAGATAGCTAAAATGCTGGGCATATCAAGGTCATATGTATCTAGAATAGAAAAAAGGGCTATAAAGAAGTTAAATAAGGCGTTGATGTAAGTAGTTTGAGTAAACTAATAATAATACAGGGACAGGTGATGATACACCTGTTTTTT